>NZ_JAAGNB010001509.1:0-30254 GCF_010550475.1 Amycolatopsis sp. SID8362 | reverse complement strand
CCCGACCAGCACGTCCAGCTCGGCCAGCGCCTCGTCGCCGACGTCGACCGGGCGCAGGGTGTGGGGCAGGGAACGGGCGGCGTCGGCGATGATGAACGCGTCGCGGGCATCGGTTTTGGCGCGGCCGGGGTAGAGGTCGGCGATGCGGCGCATCGCCAGGCCGGGCAGGTAGGCGACCTGGTGTCCGGCGGCGCGGGCGACTGCGACCGGCAGCGCACCGATGGTGGCCGGCTGGTCGACCACGACCAGCAGCGTTCCGTGCCGGGCGAGCTTGTCGAACAGGGCTCGCAGCTTGGGTTCGGTGTTGGGCAGCGGGGCGTCATGCAGCCGCTTTCCCTGTGGGTCGAGACCGACCGCGTGATGGGCGTCCTTGCCGACGTCCAGGCCGAGAAAGACCCCGAAACTGCTGCTCATCCACCATGCCGTTCGTTCGCCGCGACGTGGTCACCGGGAGGGCATCGATGGCCGGCACCCACGTTACGACGAGACCTACCAGTTGGTGGCCGTGTCCCTATCAGCGGTCCCTCGATGCCACCAGACCCGGTGACACCACCCCCCGGATCATGGGTTCGACTGGGGGCGTTAGTCATGCCGGGCCTGGTGACCACAGTTCCTTGATCAGGAACTACGAAAAAGGTAACGGGGCGTCTGCCCCTGTACGTCGCCCGCCTGCCCTGCCGCTGGTCGCCGGGCCTCCCTGTATGAGCCCATAGGTCATGGCGTGCCGGGCCTGCCGCCGGGGGACGCCGGTCTTCGTCTGCCTGTGTACGTCGCCCGCCCGCCTTGCCTGCTGGTCGCCGGGTCCCGCATGAGGCCGTAGGTCGCGGCCTGCTGGACCCGCCGCCGGGGAAGCCGGTCTTCGTCCGCCCCTGAACCCCTGCGAGACGCAGGTCACTTGATACTCATACCCCCTAGGGGTACGTTGAAGCCATGAACGGCTACAGCGACGACAAAGACGCCTTCCTGCAGCGCATGCGGCGGGTCGAGGGGCAGGTCCGCGGCATCGCCAAGATGATCGAGGACGACAAGTACTGCATCGACGTGCTGACGCAGGTGTCGGCGGCGACGAAGGCGCTGGAAGCCGTCGCACTGGGGCTGCTCGACGAGCACTTGCGGCACTGCGTGGCCGACGCCGCGGCGGAAGGCGGGGATGTCGCCGCCACGAAGGTCGCCGAGGCGAGTGCGGCCATCGCGCGGCTCGTCAAGTCCTGATCCACCACCCGAACCATCCTGAGGAGATCGCCATGAGCCAGACCACCTTCACCGTCACCGGCATGACCTGCTCGCACTGCGTGGCCTCGGTCGGCGAGGAGGTCGGCGCGATCGACGGCGTCACCGACGTCGCCGTCGACCTGCCGACCGGGGTCGTCACCGTCACCAGTGCCGAGCCGATCGACGGGGCGCGGGTTCGCGCGGCCGTCGAGGAGGCCGGCTACCAGCTCGCCGGCTGATCGCCGGCCCTCGACCGAGGGAAGTCACCGATGAACACCCCAGTACGGCTCGCCGTCTTCGGCGGAGCACTCGTCCTCCTCGCGGCCGGCGGTTTCGCCGTGGGGCACGCTGCCGGTCCCGTCGCGGCCGCGACCAGCGAAAACGCCGACCACGGCGAAGGCCACGACACCGCCGCGCCCGACCACGCCGGCATGGCCGCGGCGGAGACCCTGCCGGGCGGGCTCGCCTCGAGCAAGGACGGCTACACCTTCGCCGTCGCCGATCGCACGCCGGAGCCGGGCCGGTTCTCGTTCACGATCACCGGGCCGGACGGGAAGGCCGTCACCGCGTTCGACGTCGAGCACGAGAAGCGGCTGCACCTGATCGTGGTCCGCCGCGACACCGCGGGCTTCCAGCACGTCCACCCGGAACTGGCGCCGGACGGCACGTGGAGTGTCCCGCTCACCCTGGCCGCCGCCGGTTCGTACCGCGCGTTCGCCGATTTCGCGCCCACCGGCGGGAAACCGATGACGCTCGGGACCGACCTGTCGGTCGCCGGGGACTACCAGCCCGCCGCCTACGCGCCGAGCCGCACGGCCCAGGTCGACGGCTACACCGTCGAGCTCGCCGGGGACTTGACCGCGGGGAAGACCTCGCCCCTGACCTTGAGCGTGAGCCGCGGCGGCGTTCCGGTCACCGACCTGCAGCCGTACCTCGGCGCCTACGGGCACCTGGTCGCGCTGCGCGAAGGCGACCTCGCCTACCTGCACGTCCACCCCGACGGCGAACCGGGCGACGGCAAGACGCCCGCCGGACCGCAGGTGAAGTTCGCCGCCGAAGTCCCCAGCGCCGGGACCTACCGGCTGTTCCTCGACTTCAAGCACGGCGACGTCGTCCGGACCGCCGAGTTCACCGTCACGACCGGCCACGGCCACTGAACCGCGAAGGGAGACGATCATGACCAGCACCACGGCCGCACCCGGCCCGGTGACCGAGATCGAACTCGCGATCGGTGGCATGACCTGCGCGTCCTGCGCCAACCGCATCGAACGCAAGCTCAACAAGCTCGACGGCATCACCGCTTCGGTCAACTACGCCACGGAAAAGGCGCGCGTGCACGCCCCCGAGGGCATCGACCCGGCCACGCTGGTGGCCGCGGTCGAAGCCGCCGGGTACAGCGCGACTTTGCCGCAACCCGAAAAGGCCGACGGCGAGCCCGAGCCCGAAGCGGATCCGACGCGGCTGCTGCGGCAGCGGCTGGTCACCAGCGCGGCGCTCGCCGTTCCGGTGATCCTCCTGGCCATGGTGCCGGCGCTGCAGTTCACGTACTGGCAGTGGATTTCGCTGACGCTGGCCGCGCCGGTGGTCACCTGGGGCGCGTGGCCGTTCCACCGGGCGGCGTGGACGAACCTGCGCCACGGCGCCGCGACCATGGACACCCTGGTGTCGATGGGCGTGCTCGCCGCGTTCGCGTGGTCGTTGTGGGCCTTGCTGTTCGGCACCGCGGGCACGCCGGGGATGGTGCACCCGTTCGAGCTGACGATCGCGCCGTCGGACGGGGCGGGTGCCATCTACCTCGAGGTCGCCGCGGGTGTCACGACGTTCATCCTGGCCGGCCGCTACTTCGAGGCGCGCTCGAAGCGCCGCGCGGGTGCCGCGTTGCGGGCTTTGCTCGAGCTGGGGGCGAAGGAAGTCGCCGTGCTCCGGGACGGTCGCGAAGTCCGGATCCCGACGGCCGAGCTGGCGGTGGGGGACCGGTTCGTCGTGCGGCCGGGCGAGAAGATCGCCACCGACGGCGTCGTCGAAGAAGGCAAGTCGGCGGTCGACGCGTCGATGCTCACCGGCGAATCGGTGCCCGTCGAGGTCGCCGAGGGCGACGCGGTGACCGGGGCGACGGTCAACGCGGGCGGCCGGCTGGTCGTGCGGGCCACCCGGGTCGGGGCGGACACGCAGCTGGCGCAGATGGCCAAGCTCGTCGAGGACGCCCAGAGCGGCAAGGCGGACGTGCAGCGCCTGGCCGACCGGGTCTCCGGGGTGTTCGTGCCGATCGTGATCGGGCTGGCCGTGGCGACGCTGGGCTTCTGGCTCGGGAGCGGTGCCGGGACGGCGGCCGCGTTCACTGCGGCGGTCGCGGTGCTGATCATCGCCTGCCCGTGCGCGCTCGGCCTGGCGACGCCGACGGCGCTGCTCGTCGGCACCGGCCGCGGCGCCCAGCTCGGCGTGCTGATCAAGGGCCCGGAGGTGCTGGAGTCGACCCGCCGCGTCGACACCGTCGTGCTGGACAAGACCGGCACGGTCACCGCCGGGCGGATGACGCTCACCGGCGTGCACGTGGCGGCGGGCGTCGACGAGGCGGAGTTGCTGCGGCTGGCCGGGGCGCTGGAGGACGCGTCGGAGCACCCGATCGCCGCGGCGATCGCCCGTGCCGCCCGCGAGCGCGCCGAGTTGCCCGCCGTCGAGGACTTCACGAACGTCGAAGGCCTTGGCGTGCAAGGGATCGTCGACGGGCACGCGGTCCTGGTCGGTCGTACGGCGTTGCTGGAGGACTGGAGCCAGCCGTTGCCCGCGGACCTGACCGAGGCGAAGGCCGCGGCGGAGGAGCGGGGTCACACCGCGGTGGCGGTGGCCTGGGACGGCGCGGCCCGCGGCGTCCTGGTGGTCGCCGACACGGTCAAGCCGACGTCGGCGGAGGCGATCGCCCAGCTGCGCGCGCTCGGGTTGACGCCGGTGCTGCTGACCGGCGACAACGCGGCGGTGGCCGCGGCGGTCGCGGCGGAGGTCGGGATCGACGAGGTGATCGCCGAGGTGCTGCCGGCGGACAAGCTCGACGTCGTCAAGCGGCTGCAGGACGAGGGCAAGGTCGTCGCGATGGTCGGGGACGGAGTGAACGACGCGCCGGCGCTGGCGCAGGCCGATCTCGGGCTGGCCATGGGCACCGGCACGGACGTCGCGATCGAGGCGAGCGACATCACGCTGGTCCGCGGCGACCTGCGCGCGGTGGCCGACGCGATCCGGCTGTCACGGCGGACGCTGCGCACGATCAAGGGCAACCTGTTCTGGGCGTTCGCGTACAACCTGGCGGCGCTGCCGCTGGCCGCGGCCGGGCTGCTGAACCCGATGATCGCGGGCGCGGCGATGGCGTTCAGCTCGGTGTTCGTGGTGGGCAACAGCCTCCGGTTGCGCGGCTTCACCTCGCGCGCGGCGGACTGACCGGTGGCTGGGGCGGCGGACCGCCGCCCCAGCCACCCAGGCTCAGCGCAGGCTCCGCATTTCGGTGATCTCGGCCTGCTGGGCGTCGATGATCTTCCGGGCGAGCGCCTTCGCGTCGGCGTTACCGCCCTTGGCCAGTTCGGTGTTCGCCATGTCGATCGCGCCCTGGTGGTGTTCGACCATCATGTCCAGCCACATCCGGTCGAACTCGGGGCCCTTGGCGGCCTCGAGCTTCCGCATGTCGGCGTCGGGCATCATGCCGGGCATCGACCCGTGGGTCATCCCCGGCATGCCGGCGCCCCAGGTGGTGAGCCAGCCCTGCATCTGCTGGATTTCGGGGTCCTGGGCCTTCTCGATCCGGCTCGCGAGGTCGAGCACCTTCGGGTTGGTGCTGCGCGACGGCACGAGCTTCGCCATGTCGAGCGCCTGGCTGTGGTGCGGGACCATCTGCTGGGCGAACGCGACGTCGTCCGCGTTGTGGTCCATTCCGGACGGGGAACCGCAGCCGCCGAGAACGACGGCGAAGAGCAGGGCCAGGCCGAGCGTGAAGATGTTTTTGCGCATGACAAATCCTTCGCTGTACTGGTGGGTGTGAGAATCGACGGTTTCGGGTCGATCACACGCGCAGAATGCACAGAGAAGTCAGGACACCGCGGCCGGTTCTGTCGGGTGGGCGGCCACGGCCGGGTGGGCCGCGGAGGTTCGCGATCCGCGAGAACGTCGTGGTGAGCCGGGAAACCCCCAGTAACGCGGCGACCAGCAGGAGCGCGGCGGCCGCGACCACCACGGCGAGGCAGAGGTGGAGGATGTCGTGCATCCCGCCCGGCATGCCCGGATCGTGGTCGGCGGCGGCCGGTTCCGCCGGCGCGATGATGGACATGGCGTGCGCCGTGGTCCCCGCCGGCATGCCGGTACTCATGCCGACGTGGTGCATCGCGGCGACGCACACGGCCAGCGCGCACAGCAGGATGACCTGCCGCGCGTTGCCGAGCCGGTCCGCTGTCACGCGTTCACCGTACCAACCTCGCACCTTTGCCGGGACCGAGCATGAAGTCCGGCTGCCATGAACGACCCTTTCACCTCGTCCGGCGACAGGGTCCCGGCAAAGTCGCGCCGGGTGGGCCTGCGGCGTCTTGAATGAGTCATTCAGGACCTCCGAAGACCTGAATGACTCATTCAAGACATCAGCGAAGCGACCGCCGAGCGAGCCGCCGCAACTGTGCCGGACTCTGGCCCGGGACGTAGTGAACGACCCTTTCATGGCGTCCGGCGCCACGGTCCCGGCAAAGTCGCGCCGGCGAGCGGGTGACCGGCCGCAGGCTGGCCGCGTGGCCTGCCCGGCGTCGCGCGGATGTCGTGAATGACTCATTCATGTCGTCCGACGACATGAATGAGTCATTCATGACATCGCGGACGGGTGGATCGGCCGTGCTGCCCGACTTTGCCGGGGGCATGTCGTTGCGGGACGCCGGAAAGCGTCGCGGAAGCGGGTTCGGCGGGCTACTCTCGAAGTGAGGCTCAGCGAACCGCGGATCCGAGGGAGCTACCGACTTGGTCGAGACGCACGACATCGTCCGCCCGCCCGCCGAGCTCAGCGTGGCCCTCGCGGCCATCGGCAGCGCGACGGCCAGCGGCGAGCTGAGCCGCATGGGGATTCGCAGCGCTTTCATCCGTGGTCCGGTTTCGGTGACGCCCGGCCTGCGCGTGGCCGGTCCGGCGCTGACGCTGCAGTTCCTGCCGAAGCGCGAAGACCTTTACCCCGTAGACGAGTACGAAGAACCGGAAAAGCAACTGCACCGCCATGTCATGTACCACGCCCAGCCCGGCGACATGATCGTCGTCGACGCGCGCGGGGACATGGAAAGCGGAGTGTTCGGCGAGATGATGCTGACCTACTTCAAGGGGCGCGGTGGCGTCGGCGTGGTCGTCGACGGCTGCCTGCGCGACACCGCCGAGGCCAAGCAGCTCGGCCTCGGCCTGTGGATCCGGGGCGCCACCCCGAACTTCCACGCGCAGACCGGCATCGTCCCGGCCGCCGTCAACGTGCCGGTGGCCTGCGGGGGCACGCTCGTCGAGCCGGGGGACATCGTCGTCGCCGACGACGACGGGGCCGTCGTCGTGCCGGTCAAGCTCGCGCCCGCGCTGGTGGCCCACGCCCAGGAACACGCGGAATGGGAGGAGTTCTCCCGGATCCGGCTGTCCGAAGGCGGCGACCTGCGGCGGTACTACCCGCTCTCGGACGAGGCCCGGCCCGAGTACGAACGGTGGCGCGCCGAACAGGACCGCGCCTAGCTCCACAGCCGGTCGTGGCTCGATTCGGCGTCCCAGTGCGTCGTTTCGGCGAAGAACACCGGATCGCGCGGGTCGAGGTGGCGGCGCAGCAGGTCCTCGTTGAGGTCGCCGAAACCCAGGCCCGGTGTGTCCGGCACCGCGATGTGGCCGTCCCGGATCAGCGGGCCGGTGACGAGGTCGCTCCAGAACTCCACGTCGGCCGCGTGGTGTTCGAGGGCCAGGAAGTTCTCCGTGGCGGCGGCCAGGTGCACGCACGCCATCGTCGCGATCGGCGACGCCGCCAGGTGCAGCGCCATCGCGATCCCGCGCTCCTGCGCGTAGTCGCCGAGCCGCTTGGTCTCCGCGATGCCGCCCGACGTCGCCGGGTCGGGGTGCACGACGCGGATGGCGCCGGCGTCCAGCAGCGGCCGGAAGCCGTCCAGCAGGTAGATGTCCTCGCCGGTGCACGTCGGCACCGCGACCGACGTGGTGAGCTGCCGCCACTGGTCGGTCAGCTGCCACGGGAGCAGGTCTTCGATCCACGCCAGGGTGAACGGTTCCAGCGCGCGGCCGATCCGGATGCACGAGTCCAGTGCGATGTGGCCGAAGTGGTCGGCGGCGAGCGCGACGTCGTAGCCGACGACCGACCGGACGATGTCCACATAGGACACCAGGTGCTCGACGCCGCGGGCGGTGACCTGGATGCCGGTGAAGGGGTGCATCGTCGTGTCGTCCGCGCGGGCACCCGGCGGCGCGATCAGCGCGCCCGGGACGTCCCACAGCAGGTCGACGCCCACGTCCATCTTCAGCATCGTGAACCCGCGCCGCTTGCGCTCCAGCAGCCGGGCGCCCATCTCGTGCGGGTCCGGCAGCGACGGCGTGTCCGCGTAGCACCGGACCTCGTCCCGGAACCGGCCGCCGATGAGCGCGTAGGCGGGCACGCCGTACGCCTTGCCCGCCAGGTCCATCAGCGCCATCTCGACGCCGGAGACCCCGCCGCCCTGGCGTCCGTGGTGCCCGAACTGCTTGATCTTGCGGAAGATCTTGTCGACGTTGCAGGGGTTTTCGCCGACGAGCCTGCTCTTGAGCACGAGCGCGTAGGTGGCGCTGGCCTGGTCGCGCACCTCGCCGTAGCCGGACAGCCCCTGGTTGGTGTCGATCCGGACGATCGACGAGCGGAACGGCACCCCGGTCAGGTTCGCCACGCGCAGATCGGTGATGCGCAGGCCGGTCGGCCGGGACGCCGTGGCGACGTGCTCCTCCGTGATCATCCCTTCACGGCTCCCGCGGTGAGGCCTTCGGTCAGGAACCGTTGCCCGAAGCCGTACATCAGCACGACGGGGATGCTGATCAGCAGCGAGGCCGCGGCCAGCTGCCCCTGTGGCACGACGTCGCCGAAGATCATCGACTGCATGCCGACGGGCAGCGTCTTGTAGTCGTCCTTGGTGATGAACACGAAGGCGAAGAGGAATTCGTTCCACGCGTTGGTGAGGGTGAACAGCGCGACCGCGAGCAGGCCCGGCTTGGCCAGCGGCAGCACGATCCGCAGGAACGCGCCGAACCGCGTGCAGCCGTCGACCAGCGCGGCCTCCTCGAGGTCGGCCGGGATCGACTTGAAGTACCCGACGAGCAGCCACGTCGCGAACGGCAGGGTGAACGTCGGGTAGGCGAGCACGAGCGACCACAGCGAGTCGTTGAGCCCGATCCCGCTCATCAGCTGGTACAGCGGGATGAACAGCAGGGCGCCCGGCATCACGTAGGTGAGCAGGATCGTCACCGTGAAGCTCTCCGAACCCCGGAACTTCAGCCGGGCCAGCGCATAGCCGGCCAGCGCCGCGCAGACGAGGGCGATCACGGTGGACGCCACCGACACCAGGATCGTGTTGACGTACCACGTGCCGAACGCCCGGCCGGTGAACAGGTTGGTGAACTGCTCGGTGGTCCACGGCGTCGGCCACAGGTCGTCGGTGCGCGCCACGATCTGGTCGTCGGACTTGAAGGCCGTGATCGTCATCCAGTAGAGCGGGGCGAGCACGAAGCCCAGCAGGCCCACGAGCGCGATCCCGCTGCTGCCGCCGCCGACCAGGCGCGCGGCCAGGCGGTTGCCCCGCGCGGCGAACGCCGAGACGACCCGGCCGACCGCGGCTGCGAGCACCACGAACACGCCCAGCACGAGCGCGGCCTTCCAGACGATGTGCGGCGACGCCCAGGCCAGCACGAGCACCGCGGCCACGACGAGCACCCACGGCAGCGCCCGGCGCTGACCGGGCGTCAGCCGCCGTCGCCCCAGGTCCGCCGCGCCGGGCTGGTCGCTGCGGCGCATCAGCCGTACCAGGATGACGACGAGGATCGCGATGATCGGCAGCATCACCAGCGTGACCGCGGCGCCCGCGCCCAGCTGCAGCTGCTGGATGGCTTTCGAGTACGCCACCATCACGTACGGCGCGGTGGCGTCGCCGGGGCCGCCCTGGGTCATCAGCCAGATCAGGTCGAAGTTGTTGAACGTCCAGATCGACGACAGCAGCACGGTCACGATCATGACCGGACGCAGCCCGGGCAGCGTGATGTGCACGAAGCGTTGCCACGGCGAGGCGCCGTCGACCATCGCCGCCTCGTGGAGGCCGCTGTCGATGGCCTTGAGCCCGGCGAGGAACGTCACCGTGAAGAACGGGATGCCCTTCCAGACGTTGACCAGGATCACCGCCGGCATCGCGAGCGCCGGGTCGGACAGCCACTCGGCGGGCCACTTGTCGACGAGCCCGATCGCGGCGAGGCCCGGGCCGATCCCGGAGTCGGTGAGCAGGACGTTGACGCTGCCGAAGATCGGGTCGAGCAGCGACCGCCAGGTGAAGGCCGTGACGACCGTCGGGATCACCCACGGCAGCAGGATCACCCCGGCGACGAGCGCCTTGCCGCGGCGCATGTGGTGCAGCATCAGCGCCGCGATGAGGCCGAAGGTCACCTTGAAGATCTCGGCGTACGCGGTGAAGACGAACGAGTTGAGCACGCCGTGGTGGAACAGGCCGTCGCCGACCAGGGCGGTGTAGTTGTCCAGGCCGACGAAAACCGTGTCCGCGCCGTGGCGTTCGGTGACGCTGGTGAAGACCGAGCTGACGATCGGGACCAGGATCAGCCCGGCGACGAGCACCAGCGTCGGCCCGATGAACACCGCGGCGAGGCGCCAGTCGCGCCCGAGCCGCCGCTGGGTCGCGGTGAGCGAGGACGACGCTCGTGGCGCCGGGCGGACCGGCGCCGAGCGCGGACGGAGGATCGTCACTGCCGATAGCCCTGCTGCTCGAAGATCTGGACGATCCGGCCGTGGGTCGCGGCGACGGCGTCGGCCGGCCGGGTGCCCTGAATGACCGACTGCATCATGTCGGTGAGCAGGTAGGCGGCGAGGGCGGCCTGCTCGCCCGGGCTCGGGGCCTGGGGGAACGCGTAGCCGGTCCTGGTCGTCATCGGCAGTGGCGCGCGGGTCTGCTCCCGCAGCGCGGCGAAGGCCGGGTCACCGCCGGTGTAGTACGGGTCGGAGTCCCACACCTTGTCCCACGACGGGTTGACCAGGCACGGCGCTTCCTTCGCGACGCCGAGCAGCGCGCTCCCGCCGACCATGAACTTCGCCACCAGCTTGGCGAGTTCGGGGTTCTTCGCCCCCTTGAACACGACGAACGAGTTGGACTCGCCGTACGCGAGCGGCCGGTCGATCGCCGGCCCGGTGGCGCCGTTGAACGGGTGCGTGTTGCCGTAGACCGGGTTCTTCTTGGTCTTCGAGTCGGCGTAGACGCTGTACTGGTTGAGCGTGAGTCCCAGGATCCCGGCCAGCCAGTTTTCGTTGTTGCTCGAGTCGGTCCAGCTGCCGATCCCGGGCGGCAGCATCGGCTGGTACTTCGGGTTCGTGTAGATGTCGCCGATGAACGTGACGGCTTCGACGGTTTCCGGCGAGTTGAACACGACCTTCGTGCCGGTGTTGTCCGCGATGGCCCCGCCGTAGGTGTTGATGACGTTCTGGATGAAGCCGTTGGCGTCGCCGGAGCGGTTCACCGTGAGCCCCCAGCCGAAGCGCCGCTTCCCCGGGTCGGAAACCGCCAAGGCGTTGTCGCGCAGCTCTTCCCACGTGTAGTACGGCTTGAGCGGAAGCCCCTTCTCCTGGTACCAGTCCTTGCGCAGGTACATCCCGGACGCGATGAAGTGGTAGGGGATCGCGAACCAGCGCCCGTCGAACACGCAGAACTTGGTCGACGCCGTCGCGGGCTCCCCGTAAAGCGCTTTCATCTCGTTGACCACGTCGGTGACGTCGGTGAGGGCACCGAGGTTGTGGAGCTGGCCGACGAACCGGCGGTCGCTCATGAAGGCCAGGTCGCGGTTGGTGCCCGCCTTCACCTCGGCGTTCATCTTCGCGACCATGTCGCCGGCGTCACCGGAGACCAGGTCGTTGTGGACGGTGGTCCCGGTCGTCTGCGCGAACACCTGCAGCGACTTGTCGAGCGCCTTGTTGGCGGCTTCCGAGTACAGCTTCTGCGAGAGCATCCCCACCGACCCGCCGCGGAGCGGGGCCGCCTGGTCGAGCAGCGCCTTGGGCACCTGGACGTCGACCTGCGGGGCAGGCGCGGAGCCGCTCCCGCACCCGGCGAGACCGAGCGCCCCCAGCGCGCTCACCCCGAGGAAAGTTCGTCGCGACCACTCCGTTTTCTCTGCCATGACCACTCCTTTCGCGTCCGATCGGGCGGACGCGTGCTGGGTCGTTCACGCGGCGAAGGACGCCGAACTGCTGGTGCGTTGTCCTGGCAGCCCGTCGAACAGCCCGGCCGAGCCGCGGGGCCGCCACAGCGGGACCGGGCCCGCGCCGGGCACGGGGTCGAGGGTCAGGACCGCCGCCCGTTCCGCGGAGTCGAGCGCCCGCTGGACGACCATCGCGTTGGCCACGCTCTGCGCGACGCTGCCGACCGGCGGCACGCCGAACTGCACGGCGTCGGCGAAGTCGACGAGCTCCGCGCGGTAGCCGTTGTCGATCCCGCGGAAGACCGTCGTGCGGGTGCTGGCGTCCCTGCCGCTGCGCGTCACGCGGCGCTCTGCCTCGGACCCGGCGAGCACGAGGACGCCCTCGGTGCCGTACAACCGCATCTCGTTCGGTTCGGGTGGGACCGGGATCTCGGGGAAGGACGCGGTGTAGTTGCCGATGGCACCTCCGGTGAAGACGAGGTTGAGCGCGAGGTCCGACGGTGCGTCGATCGTGCTGTTGGCGGCCTGCACGGCGCCGTGCACCCGCGCGATGTCGCCGCAGAGCAACCGGATCTGGGCGATGTGGTGCACGCCGAAGTCGAGGTGCACGCCGCCGCGGTACGCCGGCCGGTGCCGCCACGGCGTGCCGGTGAACCCGCCTTCGCGGGGCACCACCCAGTCGGTGTGCCGCCACGCCATCAGGTGCGGGCGGCCGATCGCGCCGTCGTCGAGCAACGTGCGGGCGTACCGCAGGTCGTCGCGGTAGAAGTAGTTCTCGCCCACCATGAACGTGCGCTCCGGGTACCGGGCCGCCAGCGCGAGGAAGGCCGCGCCCTGCGCCGCGTCGGCGCCGGCCGGCTTCTCGCAGAGCACGTCCTTGCCTGCCGCGAGCGCTTCGCACGCCACCTCGTACAGGTGCGGGATCGGGACCGCGATCAGCACCGCGTCCACGTCGTCGCGGGCCAGCAACGCGGCTCTGTCGGCGACGGAGCGGGCGGGGTCGGCCCCGCTGTAGGCGGCGAACCGGCTGCGCTGTTCCGCCGATGAGTCGGTGAAAGCGGTGACCGTGAACCGGTCGGCGAGCCCGCGCAACGCCGGCCAGTGCAGCTTCTCGACCGCGAGACCGGTGCCGATCAGCCCCAGCCGGATCGGCGGGATCGCCGGTGCTGCCATGCCTCGTCCGTCCTCGTCATCGGTTCCGGAACCAGGTCGTGCCGAGTGTCAACGCCGCTTGGCGGCCCGCTTGCTTCGCTGCCCCTTCTCCGCGAGGAGCGTGGAAAAGTTGTTGCTCAGGTGCTCGCGCATCGCCGCGCGGGCCGCTGCCGGGTCGCGCGCCACGAGCGCCTCGTAGATCTTCGCGTGCTGGGCGGTGGCGCGGTGCAGCCCGGCCGGTGCTTCGTTGGTGGCGCGCCGGCTGGCCGTGCCGAGCCAGCGGGCGGAGTACATGATCCGGTCGAGGATGCGGTTGCCTGCCGCCCGGCAGATCTCCATGTGGAATTCGTGGTCGACCTCGAGGTAGGCCTCGGGCTCCGCCTCGAGCGCCGCCATGCGGCCGATCTCGTCGCCGAGCCGGGCCAGCGTCTCGTCGGAGATGCTGGCCGCCGCCATCGCGGCGAGTTCGGGCTCGAGCAGCGCGCGCATCTGGTGCAGTTCCTGCAGCAGCTCGTCGACGATCTCCGCGGGCAGCCACTCGATCAGCAACGGGCTCAGGTAGTCCCACTCCGCGCGGGGGCGCACGACGACCCGGCGGCCCTGGGCGACGTCCACGATGTCGAGCGAGGCGAGGATCTTGAGCGTCTCCCGCGCCACGACGCGGGAAACCCCGAACTCCTGGGTGATCTCGAGTTCCGACGGCGCCCGGCCGTCCTCGATTCCGCCGCGGACGATCCGCCGGGTCAGGTGGGCCGCCACCTGCACCGGAAGGGTCCGGACCTTGACAGCGTCCGGAGACTCTTGTCTCCTTGGCATGTCATCAGCTTATAGGACAAGTTCGACTTCGCGACAGTCCGTTTTTTCCGGCACTACCCGGCGGCGGGAGAGCAATGCGGATCGTGAACGTGACGACGGCGGTGGTGGCCTACCACGGTCAGGCCACCCTGGTGCGGATCGACACCGACGAGGGCCTCAGCGGGTTCGGCGAGGCCAATCCCGACGCCGGGGCGGGCGCCGTCGTCGGGATGATCAACTCCCTCACGCCCCTGCTGGTCGGCGAAGACCCGCGCAACGTCGAGCGGTGCTGGGAAAAACTGCGCCGCAGCAAGGTTTTCGCGGGCGCGCAGAGCGGCGTGTTCGTGATCGCCCTGTCCGGGATCGAGCTCGCGCTCTGGGACCTGGCGGGCAAGGCCGCGGGCCAGCCGGTGCACCGGCTGCTCGGCGGGAAGTTCCGCGACCGGATCCGCCTCTACGCCGACTGCGGCGACGGCGACGACCCGGCGGGCTCGGTCGCCGGGTGCGTCGACCGGGCCCAGCGGATGGTCGCGGAAGGCTTCACCGCCCTCAAGTTCGACATCGACGACCTGCGCCACCCGGCCAAGTTCGACGATTTCAACCACACGATCAACGCCGCCGAGCTGCGCTCGATGGTCCAGCGCGTGGCGGCCGTCCGGGAGGCGATCGGACCGGACGTCGACCTGGCCATCGACCTGCACGCGCGCTACGACGTGCCGAGCGCGTGCCGGATCGCGTGGGAGCTGGAGCCGTTCCACCTGATGTGGCTCGAGGAGCCGCTGCCGGCGGAGAACGTCGACGCGCTGGTGCGGGTGCGCGAACAGACCCGGACGCCGATCTGCGCGGGAGAAAACCTTTACCTGCGCTGGGGTTTCCGCGAGCTGCTCGAACGCGGCGCCGTGGACGTCATCGAGCCGGACGTGCCGAAGTGCGGCGGCCTCGCCGAGGCCAAGAAGATCGCCAACCTCGCGGAGCTGCACTACATCCCGTTCGCCCCGCACCTGGTGTCCACGCCGCTCGGCACGATGGCCACGGCGCACCAGTGCGCGGCGATCCCCAACTTCCTCGTCCAGGAATGGCACGCCCTCGAAGAGCGCGCGGTGTGGGACAGCTACGTCCACGCCCCCGACGGGAGCGGCTCGATCGTGAAGGACGGCTACATCACGCTTCCCGACACCCCGGGGATCGGGGTGGAGCTCGACATGGACGGCGTGCGGGCGCACGCCGTCGAGGGCTACGGGGTGTTCGAGTAGCGGAGCCCCCGCTCGGCGCTCCGGTGCTGGGCCGCTTCGCTGAGCAGGAGGTACGCGCCGGCGGTCCAGGTGTACGCGCGGTCGCGCAGGCCCGCTCCGGTGAGCGCGTCGAAGTTCTCGGCGAAGCCGTGTTCCTCGCAGGTCCGCCGGAACCGGCCGCTCACTTCGTCGGCGAGGTCGGTGGCGCCCCCGCGGCGGAGGCCGTCTTCGACGAGGACCGTGACCGGGGCCCAGACCGGTCCGCGCCAGTAGCCGTCGGGTTCGTAGTGCGGTGAGGAGGGGAGTTCCGTGGCGAGCCCGACCGGCGTGAGGTGCTCGGCGACGCGGGCGCACAACCGCTCGAACACGTCGCGAGGCAGGTGCTCGCCGAGCACGATCGGCATGAGGTCGAGCAGGCTCGAGCCGCTCTGGGACGTTCCGGTGCGCACGGTGCGGCTGCGGAAGGCCGAGCCGTCCCAGAGTTCGGCGAGCAACGCGGTCAGCAAGGTGTCGGCGCGGCGGTCCCAGTCCGTGGCGGTGTCCCCGGCGGCCGGGGCCAGCACGGCGAGTTCCTTCAGCTGCAGGACCAGGAAGGCCGCGAGGTCCGCGGAGACGACGAGGCGTTCGCCGGCGAACACCGTGGCGTTGTCCCAGCCGCTGTCGTTGCCGTGTTCGTAGTACGGCAGCCGCTGCCCGGGGGCGCGGCGGTGGTCGAGCCAGAACGACGTCCAGGCCGCGAGCTGCCGGTAGGCCTGGCCGGGTTCGGGCAGCCCGCCGGGGAGCCGGTGGCGCAGGTGGTTGAGCGCCCAGCCGTGGATCGGCGGCTTGACGAAGTTCCGGAGCACCTCGGCGTGGGTGACCGAGTCCGGCAGCGCGCCGTGGCCGTCCTGGTGGTCGAAGGGCAGCTGGTACTGGTTCCACGCCAGTTCCGGCGCCCCGGGAGCCAGCGCCAGCGCGGTGAAGCAGTGGTCCCAGCTCCACACCTTGTTCATCCAGTGCTTGGACATCAGCACGGCAGGGCGGGCGAGGAACCCGGCGGGCGCGACGGTGGCGGACCAGAGCACGTAGCAGGCGAGTTCGGCCGCGGGGGTGGAGCCGTCCCGCCACGGGGCGACGGCGTCGGCGAAGGCGGTGAAGTCGTCGCGCGCCGAGGCGGCGGCCCCCGAGAAGTCCACAGTGGACACGTACGGCGCCGCGCCGGTGGTGATCTCCTCCAGCGCGATCTCCCACGGGCCGCCGTCGGCGCCCACGGTGACACCGCGCCGCGCGGTGCCGAGTTCCTGTTCGCCGCTGTACGTCCACTGGCCGGACAGGAGGGTCAGCCGGAGGCGGTTTCCCGTCTCGTAGAAGGTGAACACGGCCGCCCCGGACGGGTCGGCGAAGAAGTACGGGCCGGTGAACGGCGTGAGGGCCGGCTCCGCGGCGACGATGCTCAGGCCCAGGCCGGTGCCGGCGATCCGGAGCGTCGTGGCGTCCGCGAACGCCGCGGTGATCCGGCCGCCGGGAGCGGTCCACGTGAGCACGGCGGGATCGGCCGAGACGTCGGTGGCGGCGCGGCGGCCGTCGCGTTCGGGGACGAGGGTCAGGACGGGGTGCAGGCCGTGCCGGTGCGACACCACGTGCACGTCGTCGGCGCGCCGCGTCGCGCTGAGGACGGGGGACAGGCCGAGCCAGGACCCGGCGCGGCTGAACGGGATCTCCCCGACGGAGAACTCGGCGGTCACAGGGTGCGTCCCTTCAGTCCTTGACGGCGCCGGCCGTGACCCCGGCCGCGACGTAGCGCTGGGCGAGCACGAGCAGCACGGTGGCGGGAACGGACGCGACCACGGCGGTGGCCATGATCGCGTTCCACTCCTGGTTGTTGTTGCCGATGTAGTGGTAGATCCCCAGGGTGAGCGGGCGCAGCCGGCCGCCGGCGTCGAGCGTCGCGGCGAACACGAAGTCCGACCAGGCCCACAGGAACGAGAACAGCGCCGCGGTGACGACGCCGTTGCGGCTGGCGGGCAGCACGATCGACCGGAACGTCCGCCAGTGTCCCGCGCCGTCGATGCGGGCCGCCTGCACCAGCTCGTCGGGCACGGAAGCCATGAAGGAGGCGAGGATCAGCACGGCGAACGGCACCGCGATGGTGGAGTCGGCGACGATCAGGCCGCCCACGGTGTCGGTGATGCCGAGCTTGACGTAGCTGCCGTAGAAGCCCAGCGCCATGATGATGCCCGGGATCATCTGCGCCACCAGCAGCACGAAGCCGAGCACGCGCCGGCCCGGCGGCCGGAGCTTCGCCAGCGCGTACGCCGCCGGGGCGGCGATGACCAGGGTGAGCGCGACGGTGCCCAGCGCGACGAGCAGGCTGGTCCCGAAGTAGGGCAGCTGTTCCCGCAGGACGCGCTCGTAGCCCGCGAAGGTGGGGGAGGCCGGGAACAGGTCCGGCGGCGACTTCCGCAGCTCGCCGGGCGGGGTGAGCGAGACGGCGACCATCCAGTAGACCGGGAAGAGCATCGCCGCGGTGAGCAGGACGCCGATCGCGGTCAGCCACGCCGGGCGCTTCACGCGGATTCCTGGTGCCGCTGCAGGCGGACGTAGACCAGCCCGGCCGCGAACGCGAGCAGGATGAGCACGTTGCCGACGGCCGCGCCGGGCCCGAACTCCGGCAGCATGGAGCCGAACCCCAGTTCGTAGGACCAGGTGGCGAGCGTGCTGGACGAGCCGCTGGGGCCGCCCCTGGTCATGATCCAGATGATGTCGAACACCTTCAGCGTGTAGACCAGGCCGAGCAGCAGGGTGATCGCCGAGACCGGCCGCAGGACGGGGAACGTGACGTGGCGGAACGTCTGCCAGCGGGTCGCTCCGTCCAAAGCGGACGCTTCGTGCACCTCGGCGGGGATGTTGCGCAGTCCACTGTGGAGCACGACGAGGTTGAACGGGATGCCGATCCAGATGTTGGCGACGGTGACCGACACCAGCGACCACGACGGCGAGGTCAGCCAGTCCACCCGGGCGATCCCGAGGCCGTGGAGGACGGCGTTGACCAAGCCCGACTCGCTGTTGAGCAGCCAGGCCCACGTCGACCCCGACACGATCAGCGGCAGCAGCCACGGCACCAGGAACAGCGCCCGCAGCGTCGCCGACAACCGGAAGCGGCGGGTGAAGAACACCGCCATCGCCAGGCCGATCGCGTACTGGAAGACCAGGGACGCGGTGGTGAAGACGAGCGTGTTCACGAGGGCGGTCGTGAACCGCGGGTCGGCGAACACGGTGGCGTAGTTGGCGAACCCGGTGAAGGGCGCCCCGCCGCGCACGAAGGTCCGGACGGTGTAGTCGCGCAGGCTCAGGTCGATGGTGGTGTACAGCGGATAGCCGTAGCAGCCGAGCAGGTAGGCCACCAGCGGGACGAGGAACGCCCAGCCGGCGAGCCGCTTCTTGTCGAGTCGCCGCTTGTCGAGTGGCACTGCGTGGCTACTTCGCCGCCGCGGTCTGGGCGTCCTTGAGTGCCGCGTCCGGCGACTTCGAACCGGTGAGGGCGGCCTGGACCGCGTTCCACAGCGGCTGCGAGATGCGGGGGTACCGCGTGCCGAGGTTGTCCCCGGTCCGGCCCTTGGCGTTCTTCACCGCGTCGACCCACACCGCCAGCTCCGGCTTCTGGGCGACTTGCTGCTGCTGCACCGACGGCACCGCCGAGACGTAGGTCAGCGCCGTGTCCGAGGTCAGCACCTTGTCCGGGGCGGTGAGGCAGGCCGCGATCCGGCCGGCCGTGCGCTCGGTGTTCGGGTCGTCCTGGGCGGGGACGGTGACGAACTCCCCGCCGGTCGGCGCGGGCGCGGTGCCACCCGTCCGGCCCGGGATCGGGAGGACGCCGTACGCGAAGCCGGCCTTCTTCGCGTTCTCCAGCTGCCAGGTGCCGTTCTCGGCGAAGGCGTACTGGCCGGTGGCGAACTCCTGCCAGCTGGTCGTCTGGGTGTTGTTGATGACCGAGTTGGGGGCATAGCCGCGGTCGAGCCAGGACTTCCACTGGGTCAGTGCCGCGACGGCCGGGGGCGCGGACAGGTCGGTCAGCGACGCCCCCGAGCCCCAGAACCACGGCAGGAACTGGAAGCTGCCTTCCTCGGTGCCGATCGCGGAGAACGTGATGCCCTTCTTCCCGGCCGCCTTCACCTTGCCCAGCGCCGTTTCGAGCGACGCCCAGTCCTTGACGGAGGCGGGGTCGACGCCCGCGGCGGCCAGGACGTCCTTGTTGTAGTACAGCGCGAGGGTGTTGGCGCCCAGCGGGACGCCGTACGTCCGGCCCTGCACGGTGCCGGCGGCCACCAGGTTCGGCGCGGCGGGCAAAGCGTCCAGCCCGACCTCGTCGTTCGCCTTGAGCACGCCCGCTTCGACCATGGTGGACACGACCGGGTTGTCCAGCACGAGCACGTTCGGCGCGGTGCGCTGCCGCGCGGCGAGCAGCACCTTGCCGGTGAGGTCGGTCGTGTCGTAGGCCTGGCGCTGGATCTTCACCCCGGCTCCGGCGGCGCACTCGTCGATCACCTTCGCCCACGCGGAGCCGGCCGTGAACTGGGGATAGGGGTCCCAGATCGAGAACGTCCCGGTGCCGCCGGTGTCCGGAGCCGACGAGCAGGCCGCCACCGTCGCGGCGAGGGCGACCGCCGCCAGCGCGGCCGGGAGCGGACGTGTGCGCGGGTGGTGGGGCATGGAGGTCCTCCTGGCGGCTGCGGCGACGACAGTTATCGAACCGGTTCGATGATGGGAGCCGGGTCAACGTAGACCGAGGTGCGGGTCGCACGCAAGGGGCAGTCTTCGGAGATGGCAAGATGGTCGAACCGGTTGCCGCCGACGGATCCGGGGACGGGAAGCGGACATGAACATCGGCGAGATCGCCAAGCGGGCCGGGGTGTCCCGCAGCACGGTGTCCTACGCGCTGAGCGGCAAGCGGCCGGTGTCGGCGCGGACGGTGCGGCGGATCAACGACGTCATCGCCGAGCTGGGCTACCGGCCCAACGCCAGCGCGCGGGCGCTGGCCGAGGGGAAGACCCGGACCCTCGGCCTGGTGATCCCGCCGGCGAGCGCGCGCCTGACCGACGCCCAGCTGGGCTTCGTGGCGAGCGTCGTCGAGGCGGCCGCGGCGCACGACCACGACGTGCTGCTCTCGCCCAGCGGTGGTGACCACGACCGGTCGTTCGAGCGCATCGTGACCGGGCGCCGGGTCGACGGCGTGATCCTCATGGAGATCCTGCTCGAGGACGCCCGGGTCGAGCGGCTGACCGGCGCCGGGCTGCCGTTCGTGGCGATCGGGCACGTCGAGCACCCGGGCGCGTCGTGGTGGGTCGACGTCGACTACGCGACGCTGATCGGGCGCTGCGTGCGCCACCTCGCGGACCTCGGCCACGAGCACGTCGTGCTGATCAACCGCTCCGAATACCTGGTCGCCGCGGGCTACGGCCCGGCGGTGCGCGCCACGGCCGGGTTCCTCAGCGCGGCCGGGGAGTGCGGGATCACCGGGCACACCGTGTGCTGCGCGGACGAACCGGCCGCCGGGCTGGAGTGCTTCGAGCGGATCCGGGCCCGGTGGCCCGAGGTGACCGCCGCGGTGACGATCAACGAAGCCGCCCTGCCCGGGATCCAGCGCGCCCTGGACCACGCCGGCCTGGACGTCCCGCGCGACTTCTCGCTCACCGGGGTGCTGGCCGACCGGCTGGCCGAGGACTTCCACCCCCCGCTGACCGCGGCGGACGTCCCCGCGGGGGAGATGGCCCGGCTGGCCGTGGATCTGCTGCTGGAGCAGATCTGCGACCGGTCGGCCGAGCCGCGGCACGCCCTGCTGCGGCCGGGGGTGACGCTGCGGTCCAGCACCGGCGCCCGTCGCCTGCGGAAGTGAACCGGCTGCGGATGTGAACCGGCTGCGAAAGTGAAGTCGCTACGGAAGTGAAGCGGCTGCGCAAGTGAACCGGCTGCGGAATCGGGCGGAGCGGTCGGCCGAGCCGCGGCACTCCTTGCTTCAGTCGGCGGTGATGCTGCGGTCCAGCACCGGCGCCCGCCGCCCGCCGCCCGCCGAAGTGAACCGGTTCGACGCCATTTGGTCTCTTGTTGGCGAATCCCTGACGGCGTAGCTTTATTCCTTGGTCGAACCGGTTCGACGTCGCACCTGACCTCGTTCTCCGTGCCCGAAGGAGTCGCACGTGGACATCTCGCGCGAGCGCGCCCGCCGTGGCTTAGCCGCCTTCCTGCTCACCGCCGCACTCACCGGCGCGTCCGCCGTGGCTCTCGCGGAGCCGGCCCGGGCCGCCGACGAATCGATCGCCGTCGACTTCTCCGCCGGTGGCGCCGCGCCGTCCTACCGGGCGTCCGGCTGGATCTACGGCATGACCGAAACCGCCGCGGCCCCGGCCGACCACTTCTACCGGGACGTGAAGTTCCAGGCCATGCGCGCCGGCGGTGCGCAGCTGGACAGTCCGGGCGGCTGGGTCTCGGGCAAGTACGACCGCCGCTGGAACGCCACCCGCGCCCAGTTGCTGCGCACGCGCGCGCTCGGCGGCAAGTTCGTCCTGCTGGTGCACGACCTGTGGGGCGCGGACGGTTACCCGATCTCCCGGTTCCCCGGCGACAACGGCGACTGGACCGACTACGACAACTTCCTCACGCGGCTGATCGGCGACGTCCGGGCCACCGGCGCCCCCGTCGAGTGGGACCTCTGGAACGAGCCCAACATCACGCTCTTCTGGAACCGGCCGCAGAGCCAGTACTTCGCCATGTGGCAGCGCGCGTACCAGCGGATCCGGGCGGCGTTCCCGGCGCAGCCGATCGTCGGCCCGAGCCTCGCCGGCGTCCCGTCGACCTCGGCGGGCTGGTGGACGCAGTACCTGGACTTCGTCCGGTCCTCGAACGTCGTCCCGGACATCGTGAGCTGGCACTCCCTGCCGGGTGACCCGGTGGCGAACGTCGCCGCCGCCAACGCTTCCCTCGACGCACGCGGCATCCCGCACCCGCGGCCGTACCAGATCAACGAATACGGCGCGTCGAACGAGCAGAACCCGGGCGACGGCTCGTGGTACATCGCCCGGCTCGAACGGGCCGGCGCCGACGGGCTGCGCGCCAACTGGGCGAGTGGCGGGAACCTCCACAACGACCTCGGCAACCTGCTCGTCCACGATGCGGCAGGGCAGCACCAGCCCAAGGGGGAGTGGTGGGTCTACCGGTTCTACGGCTCGCAGACCGGCCGGATCGCCGCCACGACACCGAGCGGGTCGTACGACGCGTTCGCCACGGCGGCGAGCGGGTCGGCGAAGGTGCTGGTCGGAGGCGGCGGCACCACCGGGAACGTCGCGGTCGCGCTGCGGCGCCTGGACGCCACCACGGGAATCGTCGAGAACAACCAGGTCCGGGTGCTCGTCCAGCGGATCCCGTACAACGGCGGCGGCGCGGTCGCCGGCCCGGTCACCGTCCAGAACTCCGTGCTGACCCTGTCCGGCAACGCCGTGACCGTGACCGTCCCGCACACGAACGCCGACGACACGTACACCATCACGCTGCTCCCGCCGTCGGACGGCGGGTTCCAGTCGGTCGCCGTCGCCCAGCATTCCCAGCAGTGCCTGGACAACACGGACCTGAGCACCGCCGACGGCAACCGGCAGCAGCAGTACCCCTGCGAGGGCGGCGACCAGCAGCTGTGGAACTTCCGCCCGGCCGGTGGCGCGTTCACCGTCGTCAACCAGCAGTCGGGCAAGTGCCTCGAGGTGGCGGGCGCTTCGACCGCCGACGGGGCGGCGATCCAGCAGGGGAGTTGCGGTGCCGGCGCGGCGAATCAGCAGTTCACCTTGCGCAAGGTGACTTACAGCGGCAACGACGCCCATGACTACCAGCTGGTCGCCCGGCACAGCGGCAAGTGCGTCGACGTCAACCAGGCGTCCACGGCCGTGCGCGCGCAGCTGATCCAGTGGACGTGCCGGGCGGTCACCCAGGGCAGCCCGCTGAACCAGACGTGGCGCCTGTGGGGGATCGGCCCGGCGTGAGCGCGACCCCCTTCGGCTTGTCGCTGGGTAGCGCCGCGCGGGTGCCGCAGTGCCATCGAGTTCGGAGGTGGTGCTCGGTCACGAGTCAGCGATCCCCGCGCAAACCGGCTGTCGGCCGGTCGCGGGTGCCGTCGACGGCACCCGGGGTCCTTCATGATGTGAGGTGGATTTGCTCCCTGACCAGGAAGAACCGGCCAGGCCCGGCCCGGCCGACAGGTTCGACGACGAGGACTACCCCGCCTACACCATGGGCCGGGCCGCGGACCTGCCCGGCACCACGCAGGGTTTCCTGCGCAGCCTCGGCGAGGCCGGGCTGATCACGCCGCAACGCTCCGCCGGCGGGCACCGCGCCGCCTGCCGCATCATCTCCCTCGAAGACCAGCTCCGCGAAGCCCAGCGCCGCAACACCGAACTGGAAGCCGGCGGCTGAACCCCGTCACCCGGGCTGCTCGTCGAACGGACTGGCGTAGGACGGCGGACGCGCACGCAGGGCCAGCGTCAGCGTCAGGCGGACGCGGGTCGACGGGGGCAGCTCGACGCGCAGCCACGGACCCCCGACGTCGATCGACGCCGACGTCACGGCCGGCTCGACGTGCCCGTAGTCGTAGAGGTCGCCGATCCACGAAGGGTCGTCGCACACGCTGTACTCCGCGGTCCGGATGTGGTGCTCGGCGAACGCGCCGGCCTGCACCACCAGCGACCGCGCTGCCTGCGGGTCGAGGTTGACCAGGTCGAGCACGGTCGCCTCCGGGGCGATGCCGGAAACCAGGGCCGCCACCGACGGCGGCAGGCCAGGCCGTTGTGCCTGCGCGTCGTGGTAGCGCACGCGGGCCTGCTGGAGGCCGCCGTTGTAGACGACCTGCGGCGCACCCCAGGTGAGCTGGACCAGCGCCTCGGTGACCACCGGGTTGGACTGCTGCCACAGGTGGATGTCGGCTTCCGAGACGTCCCGGCCACGGTAGCGCTCGACGCGGGCCAGCCGGTGGCGCGCCTGGGCCTGGGCGGCGGCCAGGATCCGTTCCGGGTAGCCGGGGTCGTCGCCGGCGAGGTAGGCGAGCCAGGGCTCTTCGTGGCCGGCCTCTTCCTTGCTGCGGAAGGGCCGCACGGTGCGCCAGTCGTAGCCGCTCGCGGCGCGCAGCCGGTCGAGGCGGTCCCGGTCGGCGGCCGACGCCGAGTGGTGCCACAGCGCGACCGGGACGCCCATCAGCATCGGGTTGTAGTCGAACCACCCGCGGTCGTCGTGGCGGAACGGCACGTGCAGCGTGGGCGTGTGGACGTCCTCGCGAAGCTGGACCGACCACTTCGACCCGAGACTGGAGTCCGCTTCGGTGAACGTCATGACCTTGCCGTGGGAGATGATCTCGTCCAGTGCCGGGCGCACCAGGTCGGCGAATGTGTCGTCGCCCGTCGCGAGCGCGGCCGACAGTGCGCCGACGACGGCGGCGTGCCCGACGCTGTACCAGCCGTGCGGCCACGACCAGCCGTAGTGCCCGCCGTACCAGCGGCCCTCCAGCAGCCCGCCCACGGTCCCGTCGGGAGCGACGTTGTCGGGCAGCACGCCGCCGTTGGCCGCCGCGCGTTCGCGCCAGGCGCCCACGTACTCGGCGAGCCAGTCGCGGTAGCGCGGGTCGCCGGTCAGCAGCAGGGCGTTGAGGACGAGCCCGGACGCCGCCAGGTTGACCGCCGTGTCGCCGGTCCCCATCCGCCGGCGCATCTGCTCGCCCAGCGCGGAGTCCGCCGGCGCCAGCCACTCCAGGGGGAAGCCGTACGTCCGGGCCTCGTGGGGCAGCCACGGGTAGGAATCACCGTCGAAGAGCCCTTCGCGCGCCGGGTCGCTGCCGTTGTGGGGACGCCGGATGATGCGGTGCGCGGGGTCGTAGACGCCGTGCGCCGGATCGACGTACAGCTCGGCGAACCGCACCGCCCGGTCCCGCCACCGCTCCGGCGCGGCCATGCACAGGAAGTACAGCAGCAGCAGGCTTTCCCCCTGGTGGAACCAGTCGTAGCCGCGTTCGTACTCGTCGTGCAGCATGCCGAGCTCGGTCAGCTGCCGGGTGACGCCCTCCCAGTGGCGCTCGGATTCGGCGAGGAGGTCGCCGGCGCCGCCGAGCAGGTAGAGCTGCGGCCAGTTGAAGAACGTCTCGTAGAAGTCGTCCACGCCGTCGCGCGTGCTGAGCTCGCCGGTGTAGCGCAACCGCCCGTCCGGCCCGGTGAAGGTGCGGGCAAACCGGCGCCAGGCCTGGTCGAGCAGGTCGAACAGCCCGCGCTCGGCGAGCGCCCAGCCGGGCGGTTCGAGCAGGGGCACCGAAGCGGTGATGACGGGAACCATCGCGGTCACTCCTTGGTCGCGCCGGCGAGCATCCCGGCTACCAGGAAACGTTGGGAGAACAGGAAGACGACGAGCACCGGGGTGATCGCGAGCAGGGTGGCCAGCGCGAGTTCCGGCCGGTGGACCGCCGCGGTGCCGGCGGTCGGGTTGAACTGGGGCACGGCGTCGAGCAGGGTGCCCAGGCCGACCTGGACGGGGAACTGGTCGCTTTCCGGGAGCAGGACGTACGGCAGGAAGTAGTTGGTCCAGTTGGCGACGAAGCTGAAGAACCCGACGAGGGCCGCCACCGGGGCGGCCAGGGGCAGGGCGATGCGCCGGAACACGCCGAACTGCGAGCAGCCGTCGAGCTTCGCCGCGTCGATCAGGTCGCGGGGCAGCGCGGTGCTGAAGTAGATGTAGGTCAGGTACACCCCGAACGGGTAGAACGCATACGGCAGGATGATCGACCACATCGACCCGATCAGGTGCACGGCGTTCGCCTCGAGGAACAGCGGCACCACCAGCGTCGCGTTCGGCATCAGCATGACCACCAGCGTCGCGACGAGCAGCGTGCGCCTGCCGCGGAACTCGGTCATCGCGAGGGCGTAGCCGGCGGGGATCGCCACGCACAGCGTGATCGCGAGCGCGAGGAACGAGTACGTCGCGGAGTTGCCCAGCCATCGGAGGATCGCGTTGTCCCCGAAGGAGGTCAGCGCGGTCCAGTTGTCCCCGAGCGCGTCCCACGAGCCGAACGACAGCGGGTTGCCGTGCACGAGCTGGTCGTCGGTCTTGGTGGCGGCCAGCACCAGCCACAGCACCGGCAGCACGAAGAAGAGCACGAACAGCGCGAGCACCAGCCCCGGCAGCGGGTTCGGCAGCTTCCGGCGGGGGCTAGCCGGCATCGAAGAACCCCGATCGGGCGACGAACACGCCGGCGACGACCACGCTGACCACCAGCAGCTCGACCGAGACGGCTGCGGCCGTGTTCACGTGGTCGTACTGGAACGCGAAGTCGTAGGACAGCTGGTTGAGCGAGTAGTCGCGGCCGGCGACGCCGACACTCGCCTGGGAGAGCAGCTGCGGTTCGACGAACAGCTGGGTGCCACCGGCGAACGCGAGGATCAGCAGGTAGACGATCCACTTGCGCAGCAGCGGTATCTGCACGCGCCACGCGGTCTGCCACGCGCCCGCGCCGTCGATCCGCGCCGCTTCCAGCAGGTCGGGGGAGATAGTGTTCAGCGCGCCGTACATCACGACGATCCAGCCGCCCGCCCCGGTCCAGAACGCGATCACGGTGAACAGCACCGGCAGGTGCCCGGGCGCGACGACCTGGCCGAAGGTGTCGAACCCGGCCGCCCGCAGCAGGAAGCTCACCGGGCTGACCGACGGGTCCAGCATGAACAGCCAGACCAGGACGCTCGCCGCGCCGGCCAGCGCCCCGGGGAGGTAGTAAAGGAAGCGCAGGGCGGTACCCGCCGCCCGGGAGCTCAGGCGGTGCAGCAGCAGGGCCAGCCCGACGACGAGCACCACCAGCGACACCAGCCAGCACACCAGGTAGAGCGCCACGTGCCCGATCGCGGGCAGGTACCGGAAGTCCTCGGCCGCCGCGGCGAAGTTCGTCAAGCCGGCGAAGCGGTTATTCCCGTCGGTGAACGCGAAGTACACCGCGTACCCCGTGGGCACGATCCCGAACGCGATCAGCAGGACGACGTACGCGGCGACGAAGAGGTGCCCGGCCCGGTTGGCCGTGTTCAACGGCCGACCTCGTACCCGGCGGCGCGCGCGTGGTCGGTGATCGCCTGCTGCCAGTCGGGGAGGAGGGAAACGAGGGTCTTGCCCGCCGTCTGGCCGGGCGTGACGGTCGCGGCCCAGATCGCCTCCTGGCTGAACTGGCCGTAGCCCCAGCCCGGCCACACCTGCGCGGCGGCCGTCCGCAACGGCCCGGTGATGTCGCCGGCGTAGTACCCGCTGGCGGCTTGCTTCGCCAGCCAGGACTTCGCCGCGCCCGTGTGGGCGGGGTAGCCCGGCGCGACCTGGCCCTGGTAGTCGGGCGCGGTCGTCACCCAGGTGAGGAAGTCGGTGGCGTCCTTGAGGTTGGCGCTGTGGGCGGACAGCAGCCAGGTGCCGCCGCCGACGTTGCCGACCGACGGCGCCGTTTCCCCGGCCCACTGGGGCATCGGCGCGACGGCGATCTGGCCCTTGGGCGTCTTCAACGACTCCTGGAAGATCGAGCCGCCGAACCAGGACGGCCCGGGCAGCATGAGGATCTTGTCGCCGGAGTTCTTGTCGAAGTCCGAGCTGAACACGCTGCTGGTGGCCATCGTCCGGTTCCGGACCAGCGTGTCGATGAGTGCCGCCATCCGGGTGCAGGCCGGGCTGGTGGTGTCGACCTTGACCGTCTTCGGGCCGGTGATCTCGTTGGCGCCGCACTTGCCGGCCCACAGGTAGATCTCCGGGGTGAAGCTGTCCCCGGCCGTGCCGACGAGGTAACCGGGGTGCTCGGCGGCGACGCGCTGACCGAGCGCCTGGTACTCCTCCCAGGTCTTGGGCACCTGGTAGTTCCACTGCCGCAGCAGGGAAGCGTTGTACCAGAGCACGGTCTGGGCGAGGTCGTTGCGCAGGCAGTAGAGCGTCCCGTCCACCGTGCACGGGTCGTTGGCGCCGGGAGCCCACCCGCTCAGCGTGGCGGCCGGGATCTGCCCCTTGTTCAGCGGCGCGGTGAAGCCGGCTTGCACCGCCCAGGAGGTCTCGTTGTTCTGGGTGCTGAACACGACGTCCGGCCAGCCGCTGCGGGTGCGGTTGAACAGGCTCACCTTGGTCTGCAGGTAGTTCGAGCCGTTGGCGTCGCCGTCGTAGGTGACGATGTTCAGCTTCACCGCCGGATGCTGCTTCTGGTACAGCTGCGCGGCGGGCAGTCGCGTCGAGTCGACCCAGACGGTGAGCGGACCGCCGGTCTGCGGCACCGGCTGGAACTCGTTCTGGGCGCTGTTCCCGCCTGGCCCGCACGCCGTGACCGCGACGAGGACGGCCGCGGCGCCGAGCACGCGCCGGACCGGCTTGCTGGTGCGTGGGGCTGAGGTCGTCATGAACCTTGGCTCGCCTTCTCGAGGACACGGAGGAAAGCGCGGGACCACTCGGGCAGGTCGGGCCAGCCGCGGCAGGACACCAGCGCGCCGTCGACGACGTCGGGCGCGTCGGCGAACGTGGCGCCCGCCTGCTCGACGTCCGGCTTCAGGGGCGGGAAGGCGGCGGTGGTGCGGCCGCAGAGGAGGCCCAGCGCCGCCGGGACCTGGGCGCCGTGGCAGATGGTGCCGACCGGGAGGTCGCGCGCGAAGAAGGGCGGGACGATCCGGGCCACCTCGGGGTCGGCCCGCAGGTACTCCGGGGCGCGCCCGCCAGGGATCACGAGCGCGTCGAAATCGGCCGGGTCCACGTCGGCGAACGCCAGGTCGACCGGGAGCAGGTGCCCCGGTTTCTCGGTGTAGGCGTCCCACCCGGGTTCGAAGTCGTGGACCACCAGGTGCACCGGGCGCGTCGTGGGCGCGGCCACGACCGCCTCGTGGCCGCCTTCGCGCAGGCGGAAGATCGGGTACATCGAGTCGAGCTCCTCGGCGGCGTCGCCGGTGAGGACCAGCACTCGGGCCATGTCGTTCCCTCCTAGCGCAGCGTCCAGCGCTGGTTCGCCTGCCCGCTGCAGGTCCAGAGGACCAGCTGGGTGCCGTTGGCGGTGCCCTGCCCGTACGCGTCGAGGCAGAGGCCCGACTGGACCCCGGTGATCGTGCCGTTCGCGGTGACCGTCCACTGCTGGTTGGTCTGCCCGTGGCAGTCCCAGACGATCACCGGGGTGCCGTTCGTGGTCCCGTGGCCGGACGCGTCGAGGCACTTCGTCCCGCCCACGGTCAGCGTCTGGCCGACGGGGGTCCACGCCTGGCCGGCCTGGCCGCCGCAGTCCTGGAGCCGGACCTGGGTCCCGTTGGCCGCGCTCGCGGCGTCCACGCACCGGCCCGACTGCGCGCCGACGATCTGCCGCGCCGCGGAGGTCCCGGGGTTGCCGATGCTCCCGGGTACCGACTTCAGCGCGCCGAACCAGGCGGCGGCCATCTTGTCGTAGCCGGTGGCCGTGGGGTGGATGCCGTCGGTCAGGTCGCCGGTGGTCAGCGCCGAGTGCATGTCCACCAGGTGCACGTGCTTGCCGGCGTTCTGGTTGTTCGCCACGATGCCGGGGATCGCGGCGTTGAAGGTGCGGGCCGCGGACTCCTGCCCCGAGTTGGCGAGCGGGATGATCGTGGCGACGAAGACCTCGGCGTCCGGTGCGGTCGCGGTGATGTGGTCGATCAGGCCGGACAGCCGGGCCGGCGCGCGGCCGACGTCGTAGTTCTGCAGGATGTCGTTGGTGCCGATGTGCAGCAGGACCGTGTGCGAGCCGGTGTTGCGCAGCCAGGTGACGACGTTCGCGTCGATCTGGTCGATGCGCCAGCCCGGGTGGCCCTCGTGGTCGTGGTCGCCGAGGGCGGCCGGGCCGTTGTACTGCGAGCCGGTGAAGTCGACCTGGTAGCCGCCCGCGCTCAGGCGCTGCCACAGCCCGATCCGGTACCCGCCGGGGACTTGGGTGCCTTCGGTGATGGAGTCGCCGAGCGGCATGACCCGGACGCCGCCGTTGGAGTCGGCGGCCGCGGGGGTGGCCGGGAGCAGGGCGCCCAGGAACAGCGCGGCCGCGATGAGCCGGATTCTCATGGTTCTCCTCGATCGGTCAGCCGAAGGTCCACTGCTGGTTGGCTTGCCCGGTGCACGTCCAGAGCCGGACGGCGGTGCCGTTGGCGGTCCCGCCGCCGGTGACGTCCAGGCACAGTCCTGATTGGACACCGACGACCGTGCCGGCCGAGGTGACCTGCCAGCGCTGGTTGGCGCCGCCGTTGCAGGTCCAGCTGACGACCTTGGTGCCCGGGGTGGTGCCCTGGCGGAGGCGTCCAGGCACCGGGTGCTGTCGCCGCTGTAGACGGTCAGCTCACCCGCGCTGGTCCGGGTCCAGGACTGGTTGGCGCCGCCGTGGCAGTCCCAGATCTGCACCTGCGCGCCGGGGGTGGTGCTCGCGCCGCTCACGTCCAGGCACCGGCCCGACCCGGCCGCGCGCAC
>NZ_JAAGNB010001461.1:0-50721 GCF_010550475.1 Amycolatopsis sp. SID8362 | reverse complement strand
AGTCGAGCATCGTCGCGCGGACGAGGACGAGATCGTCGCGAAGATCGTCGATGAACTGCACGCCCTGAACGCGGTGGCCTACGACAAGCACCAGCATGCGACGCGGGACGCTCACGCCAAGAGCCACGGCGTCCTGCGCGGCGACCTGACGGTCTATCCGGACCTGCCCGGCGTACTGAGGCAAGGGCTGTTCGGCCAGCCGGCCAGCTACCCCGTCATGGTGCGGCTGTCCACCGCGGCAGGCGAGATCCGCAGCGACCAGATCGCCGGCCTGCGAGGGTTCGCCGTGAAGGTTCTCGGTGTACCCGGCCCGCGGGCCTTGCCAGACGACGACACCGGCAACCAGGACTTCCTGCTCGTCAACAAGCCGACCATCCCGTTCGGGCACGTCGAGGCGTACTTGGCGGCCATGCGCCTGGCCAAGAAACAAGCAAAGGTACCGGATGCGGCGCTGAAGGTGGCGGGTGTCGTCGCCCGCACCGCCGGGCACGTGCTTGACGCGGTCCAGTTGCCGAAGCCCGCACCGGTAGCTGGACTCGGCATGCCGAACACCCACATCCTCGGCGAGACGTTCCACTCGATGGCCGCCCTGCGTTACGGCGACTACCTCGCCAAGATCAGTGCCGCGCCGCTGTCCGAGCCAGTCCGCACGCTGACCGGCGTTCCGATCGACCGCGACGGGGACGGGGTGCTGCGAGAGCTCGTCGTCGACTTCTTCCGCGACAACGCCGCGGAGTACGAGCTCAGGGCGCAGCTGTGCACGGACATCTCCACCATGCCCGTCGAGGACGCGTCCGTGCTGTGGCCCGAGTCCGAGTCGCCGCACCTGCCGATCGCGAAGCTCAGCTTCCCGCCGCAGGACGCCGGTAGTGCGGCACGCCGCGTGTACGCCGACGACGTGCTGTCCTTCAACCCATGGCACGCCTTGGCCGCACACCGTCCGCTCGGCTCGATCATGCGTGTCCGGCGCCAGGCATACGAGGCATCCACCAGTTTCAGGCACGCCATGAACGCCGTGCCACGCGTCGAACCTCGGAGTATCGACGAACTCCCGGACTGAGACATTCCACCAGCCCGTGGTGAGCGTCGAGCTGTCGCTGCTGTTGATCACGCGGTGAACCGTGGGGGCTGATCTGCTGCCCACCGACGTGATCGTCGCCAAGGTCAAGCAACAACTGTGAAGCACCCGCGTCGTGCTCATCCACGATGCCGGACGCAGCCGTTCGCAGAGCGTCGCGGCACTCCGGCAACTGCTTCCGCGGCTGGTGGCGCCGGGGTACGAGTTCGACCTTCCCACCTGAGGCGTTCTCCGGACAACGCTGCCGACCCGACCACGAAGGTGCGCAGAACAATGGCAACGACCAAAACCCGGCGTTTCGATCGCACTGTAGTGCGGGTACTGGCAATCGTCACCCAACCGCTGACCATGTACGGCCTGCACGCCCTGGTGGACCGCACACGCGGGCTCACCTGGTGCGGTGCCACTCCCAACATGGAAACGGCGCTTTCCGCGTTGAGTGACCATCTACCGCACGTCGTGCTCGTGGACAGCAGACTCGACCGCGATGCCGGCGGAATACGCGCACTACGCGATGCACGCCCCGACGTCCGGGTGATCGGCTTGGTACGCGGCGACTACGCACCTGGCTACATCCGCGCCATCCGCGCCGGCGAGGTGAACGGATTGGTGTCCCAGTCGGCTTCAACGGACATCATGGTCTCGGCAATTCGCGCCAGCCTCGGCGAACAGCCCTTCGTTGACCCGCAGCTCGCGCTGTGGTTGCCCGCTGCACCCGACGCGGTCCCCACACAGCGCAACCGGCTCACTCACCGCCAGCTGGAAGTCCTCACGCGTCTCGCGGCCGGACGGCGCAACGCCGAGATCGCGGACGAGCTGGGAGTCACTACGGAGACAATCCGCAAGCACGTCAAGCGCATCATGAACCGGCTCGAGACGCAGGACCGGGCGCACGCCGTGGCCCGCGGATACCAGCTCGGCCTGGTCGGGTTCCCGGGCGCGGAAATCCCCCCGACGACTTGACCGCGACCACGCCGATCGTCCAGCAGGACTTCCGGCGCCGTTCGGCAGCCGCCGCCCAGCGAAGCCAGTGATGACCAGCTGCCGAACACGGTTCCGCTGCCGGTTCGCACAACCAAAAGCGCAGGAGCACGTGTGACTGCGCGATCGGTTCACCGCCGACCGGAAGCCAGCCCCGATGATCGTGCCGACACGGCCCGAGGTGGAGATTGGGCACGCCCTTCCCGCCGCCAGGACGTGCGATGGCAGTGGCCGGTGATCGACTGACGCATCGGACCCCCACCCCTCACGATCCGGCGCCAAGGCGGACACCGTCAGGGACACGCCGCGAGGAACGGCCGTCCACGGCCGCTGGGCGATGTCCGTTTCGGCGACGATGTACAGCCTCACGGCACAACCTCTCTCGGCGGCGAACGCGGTCATCGCTCCAACGTGATCCCCGGGTTCGGAAACAGCCAGAGCCGAGGGGGCAGGATCACAGGCACTTACCGTCGGCTTCTTCGGCAGCGCGTCACTTCCTGTACCGTTCGGGCGGCAACGGGTACCCTTGTGGGCGCGGCAATGATGCCTACAGTGACGGCTGGCATTCGTCAGCCGCACTTTCGGCGATTTCCGATTCGCGCCCTGAGAACCGCCAGGCCGCCGAGTGCCTGAACAGACCCTGCGCAGACCCTCTGGCAGTGGGAAATGGTGGAGCGATGATCAGGGCCGCACGCCAGGCGACCTGGCATATCGGCTCGATCGCTCGGCGCCGCCGGCGCAAAGCATCGGCATGGCGTACCAAATCCGGCAGACGTTCCCAACGACGTGGTCTGTGCGCACCTGGCACTCGGGGGACATGGTGACCGGATCGGCAGCCGTAAGGCTCCCGAGTCCGCCGGAGGTGTCTCAGCCGCCCTGTGCCGCGGCTGCGCGTCGCTTGCCGTACGCGATCGTTCCGGTGATCAGCGCAGCCATCACGACCAGCGGCAGCACACTGTTGAGCACGACCATCACCTCGGTCGGCAGCACGTACGTCAGCGCGATCCGCAACGCGGCCTCGGCGAGGAATGACGCACCCCACACTACGGTCAGCATCCGTTGGCCGCGACGGAAACCCTCGAACTGCCACAGCCCGTTCCACCAGGCAACGCGCTCTGGAGTGCCGTCAGTGGCGAATTTGCGTCCGAAGTAGAACATCAGCGGCCGGGGTGCCAGAAGCGAACCCAGCAAGACGAATCCGAAGAGACCGGTGAGCGCAGAGTCCCTGAGCAACAGCAACTTCGGCGTGTTGAACATGAGTGAGGCGACCGTACTCACCGCGAGTGCGATGAGGGTGATCATGCTGAGTTCGTCGATATGCCTGGTCCGGGCGTAACTGATGCCGATCTCCACGACCGGCCACACCCCACTGAGGAGCAATGCGGCCACTTCGCCCACTTGGCCGGCCAGCGCTGCGTAGGTGAGGACCGGCAGCACGATGTTGAGCGTGATGGTGAGGAACCAGTTCAGTCCAGCAGATGACTTCCCGGCCATGGCAGCTCTCCGTCGTTGTTGGAGAAAGTGGGTGTGGCTGCCGATGATAGAGCGAAAACTACGGGCAGGCGTGACAAGCCCCTTCCGGGACATGGTGAGGGCCAGGCACCAGTCCGCTCGCGGTGTCCCATTCGGGCACCACCGGATTCCCTCGAGTACCGTGTCAACGTTGCACGCTGGAGCCGGGCAGGCGATCGCCGGTCGGCGGCTCGTTGAGACCTCGAACCAGAGCCCTTGCCGGAATCACCTTCTGCGACTCCCCTAAAGCTTGTTCTCACTGCGGCGAGCGCAGCAGCCCCTACGATGCCCGCTGCTCACTGACCGCCCCGTCCCGATGCGACATCCGCCCCCGCCAGCAGACCCAACTCTGTCAAGTCGCCCTCTTCGGCCGCGTCGTCCGATTGGACGACCGCGCGGAGGACTCCGGAAGTCCAGTCAAGCCCGCACACCGAAGCCGCCCCCGCAGGCCGTGGATGCTCGGTCACGTCCGCCCGGCTCGAATTCACCCCGATGGCCGAGTACGCACGCCACTTGACAAGCCTGTTATCGATTGGACCGATTCCTACTCCAATAAGGGGTAGCACGAGCCGGAGACTTGTCCCAGCGACTGGGAAGACTGATACGGTTTTGCACCGGCAATGAACCTCGCCCCCAGAAAGGGTTTCTCGTTGAAGTTTCAACGCAACACGTCATTTTTCCGCTCCAGTCGCCTGAAACGCATAGGCGCACTCAGCTCGATGACGGCTGTGTTCTTGGCGTTGGTCACCCCCGGCATCGCGCATGCCGAAACGCTCGATCAGCGACAAGAAGATTCTCAAGGGGTCGTCTACTCGATCACCCAAACCAGCCCCGCAGCGCAAACCTTCACATCAGCGATCACCGGCACCCTCAACCGAGTCGACCTCTACCTCAGCCGGTTGTCGTCAGCCCACGATATGACGATGGAAATCCGCAGTGTGACTGCCGATGGCGCGCCCGCTGATGTGCTGTCGACCTACACCGTGCCCATCGGGAGCGTTCCCGCTTTCCCCGGCGGCTGGGTTCCCGTTGCCCTGAATCAGGCCGTTACCGCAGGAACCCAGTACGCCATCGTCCTGCATGGTGGCGACAGCAACCCTGCGCAGTGGCACGGCGCGAAGAACAACCCTTACCTCGGCGGTGGTAGCTGGAGGTACAGCACACCTCCTGCTTGGTCGGGAGACTTCGCCCAAGACCTGGGGTTCAAGACCTACGCCACGGGAACAGGAGCACAGACGGACCCGAGCGTATATTTCTACGCCAATACCAGCGGGGCAGTGTTCCCCACCGTGACATTTACGGCCGCCATCTATAACGCCGGACCGGAAGTCGCAACGAAGAGCGTACTTTACATACAACTGCCCGACACCTCGAGTGTCAGCCAGGTCAAATTGAACAACCCGGAATCCTGCACCTACAACGGCGCCACGTACATCCTTTGCAACGTCGGCGACGTCGCCGCCGAGGGGCGAGCGACATTGAGTTTCCAAGCCAAAATCACCTCCCCGGGACAGCACACAGTCACCGCGGCTGTCTACAGCCCGACCCTCGACGCCAACCCGGTCAACAACCGCTCCAGCGACACCTGCGTCGCAGACATCACAACAGCCTTCGTCAGCTGCTGAACCGCACAGGGACCGCGGTCGGCTAGGAAGCCGGGGAACGATCCCACCGGGTCGCTCCCCGGCTTTCCGCGACCGCGCCCGACCGGATCCTGCTCAGATGCAGACGACGATCTTTCCGCGTGAAGGTTCGCGCTCGACGTGCGCGCGGGCGTCGGCGACGCGCTCCAGAGGGGAAGGACGCTTCGATTCGCGCGTGCCCAGCCGCCGCCCGCACGGCGTCGCCAGCCGCGGTGTCGAGCGCGACGGCGACGCCGTGCGGAGTGGGGGTGGAGTGACGCTCCCCGACGCCGGCTCCGTAGGTGGTGGGAATGACGCCGAAAGCGGTGAGGAATTCGTGGTTGCGCTCGCTCGCCGTCCCGATCGCGGTAGTGCCCCGAGCCACCGCGATCCCAACCGCCGCAACGCCGACGCCTCCTGCGACGCCCTCGAGCAAGAGGGTCCGCCCCGCGAGCGGGCCGAGCACGTTCAGCCCCCGCATCGCGGTCACGGACGCGACGCCGACGGCCGCCGGGACCATCCCGGCGACGTCGCGAGCCGGAATTGCCGGCAGCTCAAGGGGAAGCATCTGATGCAGCGCCCCGGTGCGCAGTTCCAGTCGAGCGGATTGACGCTGGTCAGACAGCGCTCCTCCAGGCCCAGTCCAGGGCGGCGTACGCGTTCGGCGCCAGCCGGTCCCAAGCGGGCACCCAGCTGATCACGGGGCGCACGACAGCCACTCAGGAACGCGCGGAAGTCCTGCCACCGCATCAACTAGATCCGGTCGGCGCACGGTCCAGGGAACGTCTGCGACGGCACCACATCGCCCAGCGCCCGTCCGACACCACCCGCTGGAACAACGCGATGAGCCTCCCCCCGTTCGCCGGATACGGCGGCTGTGAGGTCAAGTCGGCGTGTCTGGTGGCTGATTGAGAGCCTCAAACGTGGCGGGGCTGCGCATCCCGATCTTGGGTGTCTCCGCTTCGCGTTGTAGCAGCACACTATCCATTCGAAAGCCGCGTTGGCAAGTTCGGCACGAGTCTCCAGATTTTCGAGTCGAGAAGTTCGTGCTGGAGCGTGCCCAGGACGATTCCATCATGGCTTGTCGCAACCGTCGTCGGCTGTTCCGCCGTGGGGTTGGCGGCGGAGAATGGCCATACCGAGCGCGTCGGTGAGTAGTTCGGTGCGCATATGGTCGGCGAGTGACCAGCCGACGCTGCGCTGGGAAACGTAGGATCCTCCTCGCCGTTGCCTGCGCCGTCGCGATCGCGGTCGCCACTGCGTGCGGGTAGGCAGCTTCGAACGACATGCGTGCTGACGAGCCCTCGCCATGCGTGCAACCAGGAGGCGAAGCCGTCACGACTCGAACGGATGTGTCACGGGGCAAGGACTCACGGCCGCAGCCTTCGGTCGTCCACATCGTCGGGTCCACGGCTCACCGCACCGGCTAGCACATCGCCCTGACTTTCGACGACGGTCCCCTTCCGCGGTCGGCGCCGCAGGTCCTCACGCTCCTCCGGTATACCGGGCGCGCGCGACGTCTGCATGGCGGGCGGCAACGCCCAGCGATCCTGGCCGCGGCGCCGCAGTCCGAAGTGACCTGCCTCCGAGCGCCGGCGGGAAATACAGCATGCCGGCCCGGCAGGTCGCGGTTGTACTTCGGGATTCAGCCGCTCGCGTGGTCGGTGGACGCCCGGGACTGGACCCGCCCGGGAGCCGCGACCATTCTCGCCGGGCCAGGCAACTGCGCGCCGACAGCGTCGTGCTCGTGCACGATGCCGGGGGCGACCGCACACAGAGCGTCGCCGCGCGCGGACAGCTCCTTCCGGCGGGGTGGCACAGGGGTACGAATTCGACGTTCCAGCCTGAGCGGGTCACGGGCAGACCACTCACCGTAGGTCGCGGCATGAAGTCTGGCATCCGACGTCATCTGGACGGCCCCTGCCGATCGACCCGAGGTGGCCAGCGCGACGGCGACGAATCGAGGCCTCCCCCGGTTTCCTTCCGGTCCCGATGCGGGGCGGGTGCCGGCCGTCATCACCCCGTCACCAGCCGCATACGGGCTGCCGTGGTGGGCCACGCACGTCGGCCTACCTGGTACGTTTCGTGCCCGGGCGTGGAGGCGGCGGTTTCCGCGATGCGCCGGCGCACGCCGACGGCCTGGCACTTCGTCCCGAATCTCGGACACGATGAATTCACCGGGATCGAATCCATCCGGCCACGTGCACGGACCACAGCACCGCACGCCGGACGTCATTCCAGACACCGATCGAATAGGCAAGGCGATGAGCCACGGATCGATCGGGCACGCACCCGGACCCACATTTGCGGTGGGTGGCGCTCGTGGCAGTGCGCCACGACACGGTCAGGTCCCCGCCGCCCTCCCGTACGGCGACGTCGGCGGGGACGCTACGCCGGCAGCGCGTTCACCACGGTCGACGACCCTTAGCTCAGATGGTGGTCAGCGCGCAAGACCTGACTGCAGGATGTCGCGGCCGAATTTCCCCTACGCGCAAGCCAGACTCCCTTGCCCTGCAAGGACTTTCTAATGAAAACAAGACTCTCGACAGCCTCCGTTTTTCCGCCAAAAGAGTGACAGTTGCAGATTTACTGTTCGTGACCACCGGTCACCCGATCGAGTTACATGATCACCGAAATGCCGGATCAAGCTTGCATTACCCACAGTCACCACTCGGACGCTTGCCACTGATCGTGTGCGTCACTCCAAAGGGGCGCCCCTGAGGCAAACACGAATGGATCACACGTTTAGAGTGGGAGGATTCCACTCCGACGCGTCCCGCGGAAATCAGTACGTTGACAGCAAGACAGCTCGATGGAAACCTGAGTTCACTCTCGCGAGAGCAAATCCAGGGAAATGCTGTTAAGACACCGAGGAGTCATTCCATGACGGACATCATCACCGGCGCACTGGCGGACCTGGCGCACCTCATCGGCTGGATCATTTGACCCAGTTGAAACGCCGGCCCGGCCGCGGGAAACCGCGGCCGGGCCGTTTTAATGTTCAGCACGGTGAGCCGAGTCAGCAGTTCGGCTCACCGTGCTCCTTCAAGGGCACGAGCTGGGATTTCCGGGTCCGGATCCACCGCCGCCGAATGGGCCGCAGCGACCAGGCGAGTGTCACCTGGTCGGGTGTCGAGCCGCGCGCGTGACGCGCAATCCACGGTGCTTCCAGAACGCTGATGACCTGCTCCGAATACGTCCGCCGGTCAAGGAGGCAAGGTTCCCGCTGCCGGCCGCAATCAGCAGCAGGGCGAGCAGGGGCACGGTATCCGCGCCGACATGACGGCTCGCGCGTCGAACGGGGCGATTCAGTACGTCGCAGCCCCACCAGGGCTGGCGGCGAGGCACCTCGTCGTCGCGGCTCAGTCGATCAGCCCTCGTGCGGTCATGGACGGATCCCGTCCGGAGCCATACAGCCGTCGTACCACAAGAACAGCACGCTACACCAGCCAGTCACCGCGTCACGAAAGAAGCGGTCGGGCATCTCAGTGGCGTCCGACCTGCGGCGGGCCACCACCGGAAAATCGGGCCAGCCGATACCCGGCCGGTCCGACACGATGGACGATGGCGTCCTATCCCTTGTCGGCATCAGCGAACAAGGGCAAGTCGTAGTCCCGGACATGCATCAGCAGCGCAGCTCGTCCGGCTGCGCCACGTCGACCGCAGCCGCTTACGCCGGAAGATCCTGCGCCGCGCAGTCGGCAACACTACGAACGCGGTCTGTCCGTTCGGCGACGACGATCCGGCCGGACGTGGGAGCCGACGGTCAGGCCAGCCGGGCGGCATGCTCCCCCAAGCGGTCGACCAGCTGTGTCGACGTCTCACCGATCGTCGAAGATCGAGGCAGCACGAAGGCCCGCACGAACAGATCAGCACTACCCCCTCGAGACCATGCGAGAACTGCAGGCACCTCCACCTCCGGCGACACGTCCATGTGATCACGTTGTGACAGAGCGTCGAGTAACGTCAGACAAGGTCGAACCAAGGCTCAAGCTCCCGGTATTCAACCTGAAATTCACCAATAATCCTTTTGGCTTCCGCAAGCGCCCCTCGAAGCACCCCGACCTGGCCGTCACGAGTGAGGATGTCGATTTTGGTCAGGGGTCCGACCCAATTGTCACGCCAAGTGTCAATTGCAGTATCAAGCGCTTCCTTTTTCTTCTTTCTTCCGGTCGGATCGTCGGAAGCACCCGGGCGTATTCCACTGGTATCGTGGACCACATCAGCCCCGCCGATCATCGCCAAGCCGCCAAGAATATTCACGCTGTCTTTCGGCTCCCAAGTAACGTTGTACTGCCACTCACGGAGGGCATCCGCCAGCGTAAGCTCCTTCGTCTTGTACTGGGGCTCATTTGACTTATTCACGAGCGTCGCCGTGAAAGCTGGCGTTTGCTTCACTTCGACCACATGCTTCGAGAGGAGTTTTTGCGCCTGCTGTTGCGCCGGTTGTTGTGCTTGTTGCTGCGCCTGTTCCTCCGCCTCCAGCTGCGCTTGTTGCTGCGCCCATTGCTGCGCCTGCTGCTGTGCTTGTTGCTGCGCCTGCTGTTGCGCGTGTTGCAGCTGCTGCTGCACCTGTTCGGTGGTCTGCGGCTGCACCGAAGTTGTAATCGACCCTCCGTACCCGAGCTGTTGCTGCTGCGCCTGTTGCGCCGCCTGCTGTGCTTGTTCGGGGGTCTGTGGTGGTGCTGCTGTGGTGATGGATTGGGCGTAGCCGGGCGCCGGCGCGGGGGGCGGGGCTGCGACGACGGCTGCGGTGACGATCTGGGGGTCTTCCGTGATTTGCTGGAGCTGCTGGGTATCCAGGTTGGTCATCGCTTGCTGGAGATGAGTGCGCTGCTGGGAGTTGGCCACTGGTCCTCCTCGATCACGACAGCGGCGGGGCGGCTGTCATCGTTGCTGTTGCAGGGCGGCCGTTACCGTTCTCCGGATGATCTCGTTGAGGACTGCCGGGTCGGTCGCAGCGACATCGATCCCGTCGGCGGCGGGCGCCCGGGCGAGCTCGGTGGCCGTTTCCGCCGCGATCGGCGTCGCCCCAGCCCCCTCGCCAAGACCGGCCGGCGAGGCCACAGCGCCCACGGGCACCCCGTGGCTGGTCAGCACTCCCGCCGGATCGCTCGGGCCCTCCACCTCCACCATCAGCATCTCGGCCAAGTCCGGCACGCCCGCCTGGGTGGTAGCACCGACGAACCCGGCCCGGAACACCGGCCAGCCTTCCTTGGTCCCGTCCCCGCCGAGCTGGTTCCCCCGCAGAAACCCACACCAGCCCTCAACCGCTTCCGCACCAGCAGTCGCCGCCGTACCGGCGGCTTCGCTCGCCGCCGCGTTCCGCGCTGGCTCCGCCTGCCGCTGAAATCCGCCTGCCGCTGAAACAAGTTGTCGGGACCAAGGTCGCCGACGGTCTTCATCGTCTCGGCAGGCTCGGCAAGCTGCTCAAGCGCCTCCCCGAACGCCTCCGCCATCGCCTCGTCAACCTGGCGAGCCCCCTCGACCAGACCAGCCAGATCAACCGTGCCCTCCGCCGTCTGCGCCAGATGGGAAAAGCCGCAATTCCCCGAACGCAGCAAAACGTCGACACCGTCCATCAAATCCTCCTCGCAGTACCTCGCAGTCTAGGCACCACCCACCCCCGCCCCATGTCCGAAAAGGCATGCCAGCGGGAACCCTCTCGTGCACATCCACACCAACGCCTGGTCGCAAGCCGACGGAGAATATAGTCTGGCGCCGTTGGACCGACCGGTCGATGACTGAGAGTTCGTGCAGTTCAGCCACCGGATCAGACGAGCATTCAGGTGGTCCCGATGACACTTCACGACTACGAGCAACGACAGCTCGACGAGATCGCACACCGTCTCGCCGAGGAGAGCCCCTGCCTGGCCCAGCAACTCGCCGACTTCAAGCAAGTCCCCTCTTGGCTCGTCCTCATGGCCACGCTCAGTCCCCTGACCGTCGGTGTTCTGCTCACGGTCGCCGGTCTCCAGCTGGGCATACCCGACGTCGCCGTCATCGGCGCGGCCGTCGCGGTTTCCGCACCCACCCTCGGCTGGTTCGTCTGGTGCCGTGGCGGGTCCTCATCGTGAACGGCTGCTCCCTCGCCGGCCGAAGGACCTGAGGCCGATGAGCGAGACGACGAATTGCAAGGGCTGCGTGACCGGCTCCAGTACCTGTTCAAGGTCGCCGACAAGCATGGCCTGCTCGACCCCGGCATCATCCGCGGGTGCTGGCCTTCCACGGCGGTCCGATCGTGGGCGTGGCCAGTGACGGGAGCGCGCTCGCTGCGCCGATGCAGTTGTTGCGCCGCCATGCGGCCGTGATCAGCGCTGCGGTCTTGCCGACCGAGTGATGATTCCGCGCCACGACGGGCGACCACCGAGCGAGCGTGGCCTGACACGGGCTCCCGGCCGGCCCTGTAGTGTTCCTGCCGCACGTCACGCCGCTCCGTGAAAGCGCCGCGCGGCACCCAAGCAGCCGGCTGGCCGTCCTCACCGGCCGAGAGGCCACGGCCGTCGCGCTGACGACCAGCCTTGCGCCGCAAGCGACTCACTCCGCAAAGCAGCGAGATCATGATCTTCGGCGGCGGGAGGATTCCGCTGTTGGCGCCCCTGCCGATCACCTCGGGGTCGGCGGTGTCCACACGGCACTCTCGATGTCGAGGCACACAGACGTCGTCGCCGACATGCGAACCGGCGTCCGACGCTCAGCCGGGAACGGCAACGCTGGCTTGTATGCTCGCGCGCGCCGACCACATCGCGGACGCCACGCGCGACGCGATCCTGCGGCACGCCATTCCCCACCAGCGCCTACCGGCGCCGCGGCGGCAATGGCGACGAATCGGTGGACCGGGGCGACGACCCAGACTCCGCAACGATGACCCCATAAGGTGCCTTATCACAATTCCAGCAACCGATAAGATTTGTTTTGCTCCGGTAAAAATCAGCGATGGTGCCTTGTGTGAAGTGACTCTGGCCCAAGTTTTATGGACCGGCCACGTTGCATAGCAAGAGGGTGAAGATCACGGTGACTTTGGCTCGTGATCGACATCGTTGTGGCGATGCGCTCGACGTCGCCGCAACTCACGGGAATCACCAGGGAGGATTTTCTGGCGCCTGCGCCACAGCCGCCCGAGTTCTATCAGCGTGCCGTCGAGCTGGTTCGTCTGGGCGACAAACCGGTCGCCGCGTGGCGGAAGAACCAGCAGCTCGAGCCGGAGAATGAGATCTTGAAACGGGCAGCAGCGTACCAACCGTGCGGGTCGACTGGTCGTTCTTCTTCCCTGGCCTGACGTCCTTACCCCCGAAGAAGGCGTAGGTCGCTCCCGGTGGACGACTGTAGCGCAAGACCGAGATCAACGACGGCTACGCGGACCCTCCTGGGCGCGCACCTCCTCTCGATCGTCCGGGAAACCTGGGCCATCGGCCCCTCGTTCACCAACCTCAAGGGCACCGGCATCCGCCCCGGCCCCGACAGTCCCGACGAACACCCGTTCGATGTCGAGGTCGACCGTGCCACTGCGGACTGGCATGACGACCACACCGGAGCACCGTACTCCACCGCAGGGTCTCAACCGAATGAGCAGGACGCGCGAGGTTCGCCCCAAGCCGGCGGCACCGCCACGTAAACGGCACATGTTCCACGCCGTGGTGATCGAGAACCGAGAGCTCGGGTACCCAGTTCGTCGGAAACTGGCCGATCGAAGGGCAAGAGCAAGTCCTCGCGACCGCCGGGATGCGCTCCCTGCAGCCACCCGGCCGGGATGGCAACGACCCGCTCCACTTGGATTGCCTGGAAAGCGGTGCCGCCCAGGCGGACACGCTCTTCGTTGTCTCCGAGGGATCCCGCTCGCCCTGGCCCCTACGTCGAATGCAACGCGAAGCGCACGGACGCCGACTGAAGCCGATTCGACACATCATTTGCTGCTCCGATTGGAGCAGCAACCTTGGGACATACAGGTGAAGTGGCGCCAGCTTTACCGATCCGCAATCTGCGGTTCGTAACGTCCCCTGAGCGAAGATCGACCTCGACATCAGTTGACAAAAGGTGATCGCGAGCGGTGTCCGAATGGACAGGATTGCTCCTTTCGAATGACACGCAGTCGACGCTAACGCAGCACTCGCCTTTGGCAAGCGCTCAAGTCCAGCTACGGAAAGCCGAGGAACTGTGCAGCGGACGGCAGAGGAGAGCGTTCAACACCGTCGCCTGCGGGGACACGCCGTGGTCCGATCATGACGGAGCACGAACCCGCGGCTCTGCCGCAGCCGAACACGCAAGTCACGATCGACGGTCAACTCGTCACCGTTGTCGCCACCACTGCAAGCCTGACCGGCGCCGACGTGGTGTACCGCCGCAGCGACGGAACTCTCGACGAAGCTTCACTCGACGCCGCCGACCTGGCGCAGGTTCACATCCCGGTGAACGATGCCGCCGGCCACCCCGAACGGGCCTTGACCGGCTTGTGGGGTCGGTGGATGCAGTACGCCGTGCCGCGCATCCGGTCCGCGGTGCTGGCGACACGGCCGCTTCAGCCCTACGCACACCAGGACGAAGCCGTCTTCAGCCACATGCTCGCACAACCCCGGTTGCGTTTCCTCTTGGCGGACGAGCCAGGGACCGGAAAGACGATCATGACCGGCATGTACCTGACCGAGGGCACCCGACGCGGGCTGATTCCCGGTCGGACGGTCATCATCGTGCCTGCCCACCTGGTCGAAAAGTGGCGACGGGACCTTCGACGCTACTTCGCCGTCCACGCCGACCGGCTCACTCCCGAGCTCGCGCGGGACCCGAAGGACCTCGACCCACGGGTGAGCGTGTGGATCGTGTCGGTCGACCTGTTCACCTACAACACCGATGTGCGACGCAAGGTCGCCGGAGCCCGCACCTCGTGGTCGCTGACCGTCTTCGACGAGGCCCACCGGCTGACTCCGACCTCGCAATACTTGAGCGCAGCGCGCGAGGTGTCCGAACGCACCCACCACCTCCTGCTGCTCACCGCCACGCCGCACCGGGGCAAGGAACACTTCTTCCGCGGCCTGCTCAACTTGCTCGACCAGACCTTGTACCCGTTCGACCCGCGGCAGACCGATTACCACGCGGCACTTCGCCCGAGCAAGCTTTCCTTCCTCCGCCGCATGAAGGAAGAGCTCAAAGACCTCGACGGACGCCCGCTCTTCCCCGCTCGTTACGCCGAAACCGTCCAGATCGGACTCACCGGCCCCGAAGAGGCGGCATACACGGCGGTGATGGACTACGTCGACGCCTTCTACGGTGACAAGGCGACGCTGGCCCGTTCCATCTACGGCAAACGCGCGGCGTCATCGATCGTTGCGGCGACCTCGACCATCCGCCGTCGCGAAGAGGTGGTCCGGGGCCCGGCCGGCGCCCGCACCGACGTTCCGGTGCCCGAGGAGTTCATCGGCGCGGGCTCCGACCTGCAATTCGAAGTCCCGGACGACGACGTTTGGCAGCGTGCCGAGGACGCGGTCGTCGCGGCGCGGAGCAAGGACAAGGGCAAGGAGGTCGCGCGCATCGCCGCGGTCTTGGAGACCCTCGACCGGGCTGCGGCAACGCCTCCCACGAAGTGGCTCCGCGCCTTGGAACTCATGGAGCGACACGGAATTCGGCCCGGTTCGGGCCAGCTGCTCGTTTTCACCGAGTTCGCCGACACGGCGCGGTGGCTGGCGGGTGAGTTCGGTGACGCCGGGTTCACGACCGATACACTCGAAGGAGCCGTCGGCCACGCGGCCCGGGACCAATTGCAGCAGCGGTTCCTCGCGGGCCGGTTCCAGGTGCTGGTCAGCACCGACGCCGGCGGCGAAGGCATCGACCTCCAGTCGGCGCACGTCATGCTGAACTGGGACGTACCGTGGTCGCTGGTCCGGCTCGAGCAGCGCATGGGCCGACTGCACCGCATCGGGCAGAAGCACCCGGTGCATGTCTACCACTTGGTCGCGCCCGCCACTCGCGAGGGTCGCATCCAGGAAGTCATGCTCCAGAACCTCGAAGAGGCCGGCCGATCGCTGGGCGGGCGCATCTTCGACCTGCTCGACGCGACCGCCGCCCGTGCCGGGTTCGACTACGGGCGCGCGCTGGTGGAAGCGCAGCGCAGCGGAGCGCACACGCACGTGCCCTTGCCGGGCGCGGAACGACTCCTCGACGCGGCTCGCGAACTCGTGGCCGACGAGGACCGGTTGCACACTCCGGCCAACACCGCCGAGGCGATGGCCCGGTTCCGCGCCGACCGGCTGGAGGCGATCAACCCGGTCATCGTCGACGCCTTCGTCGATCAGCTCGCCCGGGCCCGCGGCTGGACGCTGGGTCCGGGTCCGGCGAAGGGCATCCGCGACGTCGTGGCTCGGCAGCCTCTGCCACCCGCCCTGGGCGGCGGTCTCGACCGGCTGGTCGCGGCCGATGGCGCGTCGGTGCGGCGAGCTGTGAACGACGGCGCCCACGGGCTCGAAGACGTCGTGGTCCTCGGCCCGACCGAGGAGCCGTTCGGCGAGCTGGTCGGTCTCGCGGTGCGCGAAGGAGAGACCGAGCTGGTCCGCGGCACCCGGCTGACCGACACCGCCGCGCTCACCGGCTACCTCCTGCTGATCTACGACGCGGAAATCGAAGCGCACGACGGGATCCGGCGCCATCGCCGCAAGACCCCGCTCCTCATCCGCTATTCCGGCGCGGGCGCGTTCGAGATCGCGTGGGAATCACTGATGACCTTGCGTTCAAGCGCGCCCGTACCGGCGGAAGCCACTTCGACGCTGCCACCCGCGGCGCGTGCGGAAGGCGCGATCCAGGCGCAGGCGGCGCTGACCCGGGAGGTCGACCGCGTTCGCGCCGAGCGGACAGCGTGGGTCGGGAAAGCACACGAGCAACTCGACCAGGTCGAGTACCGCTACCTCGACGAACTCGACGAGTTGCCGGCCGAGGTCCGGCGAGATCGGCGCAACGCCTTCACCGACCTCAAGGCCGTTCGCATCGACCAGCTGAAGGACATCGCCAAGGTCAACGGCAGCGGAATACGTCTGGCCGGGTGGGCCCAGGTGAGCGCGGGTGCGCGGACTACCGACCTCGGCTACGACCCCGACAGCGAAGCGATCGCCATCGCCACGGTGCTCGAGGAGCTGGAACGGTTCGGCTTCCTCGTGGACGACCGGCAGACGGCCGGGGTCGGTTACGACCTCTTCGCTCGCCAGGCCCGGACCGGCGAACAGCGCCTGGTGGAGGTCAAGGGCCTTCAGCACGGCCTCGAAGCCATCTGGCTCGAGCAGCACGAGTGGGCGCAAGCCCAGCAGCGCGGCGAGGACTACTGGCTGTACCTCGTCACGAACTGCTCGACCGCCCCTGAGGTAGTCCTGCGTGCACAGGACCCGGCCGGCCGCTTGGCGACCGGGCCACGACGCATCGAACGGTTCCGCATCAAGGCCGCCGAACTGCGGCGCATGATGAGGGGAGAACAGTGACCAGCAGGAAATCCGCACCAGCGCCTGGTACAGACGTGCGCGAGCGGTTGATCGATTATTGGTTCCCGTGCGCGGTCGTCGATGCGGCCGTCGGCTCCCCCGCGGGATCGGGCCGGAACGAGAAAGCGATCTTCCCGTGGTTCGCGTCCAGGCCCATCGCTCAGGCCCGGGCCGCGGTGCTGACGGCCTTGCTCCCCGACGACGCATCGCTGCGCCCCTGGGTCGAAAGGGCTGTCCAAGAAGGCGCACCCAGCGCCTTCGACCAGCTCGCCGAGGCTGTCCGGGCCAACTACGGTGGCCGCCCTCCGGTCGTGGTCGACATGTTCTCCGGCCGGGGAATCATCCCACTCGAAGCTGTCCGGCTCGGTGCGATCGCCGTCGGCAGCGACCTGAGTCCCGTTGCGACACTGGCCGGCCGGCTGCTCGCGGACTGGGCGATGCAGGATTGGTCGTCGGAACCGGAATTGCCTTTCCCCAGCAGCTCTACGCGTCCCCTTGCCGACCATGACCGGCTGGTCCTCGATGCCCGCATCTTCCACGAGGAGATCGGTCGTCGCATCAGGATTGCTCTCGCGACCCACTACCCGGCCGACTCCGGCGGCCGAGTCCCGTGGGGATACCTGTGGACTGTATCGATGCCCTGTGACCAGTGCCGCCGCCGGTTCCCGCTGATCGGAAGCTTCACGTTGCGCCACCCATATCGGCGCACGCAAGACGCCGGTCAGGCGATGAGCCTGGTACTCGATGCCGATGCCTGGCGAATAGAGGTCGTCGCAGGACCGGCCACCAGCCGACCGACATACGCTTCGTCGGGCAGGAAAGGAAAGAGCGCCCACTGTCCCTTCTGCGGCCACCTGCACACTCTGGAAACCATCAAAGCCAAGGGTTTCGCCGGACAATATCGTGACGAACCACTTGTTGCCGCCGATTTCGCCGACGGCGGCAAGAACACCAAGAAACTCTTCCGCACCCTGCGCGCTGAAGAACGGGAGGCGGCGCTCGCGGCCGACCCGGCCGTGCTCCCGAAAGCAGGTGCGCTTTCCGCGATCCCCGACGAGCGGATCCCATCCGGCAACGTCCACACTGTGCGGGCCAGCGGGTACGGTTATGTCGGCTACGGACAACTCATGTGCGACCGGCAGGCGCTGCTGTTTGGCACGATCGCACAGCAAATTCGCGACTGTCACCAGGACGTGGTCACGTCGGGGATCTCGGCGGAATACGCCGATGCCCTCGCGGGGTTCGCCGCCGCGACGTTGATGCGGATGCTGAAGTACGCCACACGCGGCGCGCGGCTGCGGACCCACGGGAAGCCGGACGGTTCCGAGCAGAACCGGGTCAAGATCGATCACATCTTCACCAATGAGGCCAGTTTGTCCTTCCAGTTCGACTTCTTCGAAGCCGGGGTCGCCGAAGGCCCCGGCACGTGGACCGGACTGTCCGAGATGGGCCTGGGCCCACTCGCGGCTCATCTGCGTGCTCGGCGTGGCGAACCGGCTCGGTTGCGGCGGGCCGACGCCATGGCTCTGCCCTTCCGCGACGGAACCGTGGACGCGGTCGTGACCGATCCGCCGTACTACGACATGATCGAGTATTCCGACGCCTCCGACTTCTTCTATGTCTGGTTGCGGCGCGTCCTCGGCGACATCCAGCCGGACCTCTTCGCGGACACCATCGGCAGTGAAGTAGCCCCGGACCTGCAGAACAAGGACAACGAGATCATCGTCCGCCGGGTCTACAACGGTGGCATCCGGCACGATCGCGAGTTCTACGAGCGCTCACTTTCGCGTGCCTTCGACGAGGCACGCCGGGTCCTACGGCCGGACGGTCACCTCGTCGTCGTCTTCGGCCATTCGGATCCCGATGCCTGGCTGCGTCTGCTCGGCGCGTTGCAACACGCCGGCTTCGTGGTCACCAGTTCTTGGCCGTCGCGATCTGAAACGTCCAACACCGGCGTGGCGAGCATCAAGGTGACCCTCACCATCGGCTGCCGCGTCGCCCCGGCGCGGCGTTCGGTCGCCACCGCAGCCCAGGTCGATCGCGAAGTCACCACCGCCGTGAAGGCCGCGGTCCAGCAATGGGAGAACGACGGGCTCGCGCTCACCGACCAGCTGATGGCCGCCCACGGCCCGGCGATGGAGATCTACGGCCGGTATCGCAGCGTCCTGCTCCCCACCGGCGAGCGGGCTCAGCTCGAGCGCTACCTGACTCTCGCCCGCACCGCGGTGCGAGACGCCAGCGCGCTCAAAGTCGACCAATTGCCGCTGGAGACCTTTGACGCGCCCACGCGCTTCGCTGTCTTCTGGCAACGGCTCCACGGACGTTCGGACGTCCCGAAAGGTGAAGCGCGGTTCCTCGCACAAGCCGACAACCTGCGGCTGGAGGACATGCGCGGGCCGCTCCTGATCGAGAGCAAGAGCGGCTTCCGGTTGCGGCTCGACGCGCCCGGAACCGTCAATGAACGATCGTCCGGCTTCGAGGTCGCCCGTGCCATGGCAGAGGCGTGGCACGACGGCGGAACCGAGGCCGTCGCCCGCGTCATCGCGGCTGCCGACCGGCCCGCCAACGACGCCCACCTCTGGGCGGTCGTGGCCGAGATCGTCGGCCAGCTGCCACCCGCCGAACCGGTGGCGAAGGCCTTGACGGCCGTGCAGCGCAACGCGACGACGATCGGGACCATGATCGGGCACGTGATCGCGGCGGCCGCGGAAGAGACGGAAGCACGAACGCAGCTCGCGCTGTCCTTCGGAGAGGAGCAGAGGTGACCACCCGCAAATCCTCCGCGCATTGGGCCGACGTCCTCCGGTTGCGGCCCGAGGTGCGATCGTCGGACGGATCCGTCGGCGAGCTCCAGATGAGCCTGCACAAGGCGGTCTACCAGACGGTCGACGTGCCTTACCGCAAAGTCGGGTACTACGGCGACATCACCGAGCCGACGCCGAACCTGACCGGGTTCCTCGCCCGGGTCGCCCGGCGGCTGGGCACCGATGCCGATGCCCCCGCCCTGTTCCACCTCGACCAGGGCATGGGCGGCGGAAAGAGCCACGCGCTGGTCGGCCTGCACCACATGGCCACCGCACCAGACGAGTTCTTCGCGACCGACATCGGCCGGCAGGTGCACGCCGAAGCCCGCCGCGGCGCTACCAAGATCGATCTCACGGACGCCGTAACCGTCACGCTCACCGCCGATCACTTCAGTCCCGGCCGGACCAGCGAGGTGTTCGGCCCGGCGAAGAACCTGTTCGAGCGGTTCGTCTGGGCTATCGTCGGCGGTGACATGGACCGCTACCGCAGTCATCTCGCCGGTGGCCCGAACAAGAGCACTCTGCAACTGGCGCTCGCCGAGGCCGGCCGGCCGGTACTCATCCTGCTCGATGAGCTGATGGACTACGTCATGGATCTTTCCGACGTGGCCCACATCGACACGATGCCCGGCGAGAAGGCCTTTCTCAACGCGTTGATGGACGCCTGCGACGACGTACCCCGGGTGGCCTTCGTTGTCGTCATGATCCGCTCCGATCTCGACGAGCGGGGCTACCCACCGCAAGCCGCCGATTTCCGGGACTACGTCGCCGCCCGGCTGGTCCGCAACGGCCAGACCGTCGCGGTCACGGAGGCACAGGACTTCTCGGCAATCATCCGGCGACGGCTGTTCGAGCTGCCCGACGCCAAGCTCCCGGTCCGGGACCTGTCCCGGCGATATGGAGCCGCCGCCGACAACGCTTGGCGCAAGCAAGTGTTCGACAAGCTCGGAGCGAACCGCGGGCTGTCCGGCGTCGAGGAGCGGATCGCCACCAGCTACCCGTTCCACCCGGAACTGATGCGCCTGGTCCGGGACGAGTGGTCGCAGGTCGCCGGGTTCCAGCGGGTCCGTTCGACCGTCGCCATCTTCGCTCGTACGGCACTGCACTGGTCGACCGAGCACAAAGCAGGCCGGTGGGCGCCGCCGCTGATCGGGGTGGGTGACATCCCGCTGACCGTCGCGCTGGAGCAGCTTCTCTCCTCCGGATTGCTGCTCAACAACGACCGGGCCATCCAAGGCTACCGAGCCGTTGCCAACACCGACATCACGAGCACCGACGGCCGTGGCGGGCGCGCCGTCGACGTCGACATCGTGCTCCGGCGCGACGGCGTCGCCGTCAGCCAACCTGCCCCGGCAACGCGTATGGCGACCGCGCTCCTGTGCTACTCGCTCGTCAGCCGTGGACAAGGCCGCCGCGGCGCAACGAAGGCAGAACTGCTGCACGCCGTCTTCGGACCGGCCGGCGAACCGGTGCCGTACCCGGCCGCCGAAGAGGTGTTCAACAAGCTCACCGGCGACGAGGGACTGGGCGCGCTCGAGTCGAGTTCGCCCGGCAACGCCCAGGCCCGCTTCCACCTGTCGATCAAGCAGACACTCCGGATGTACTTCACGTCGGCGATGGCGCTCGTCCCGCCCGGCGCCCGGAGCGAGCTGCTGTGGGAGCAGGCGCAGGACCTGGCCTCGAAGGTCACCTTTGACCAGCTCATCCCGGTCGACCAGCCTGGTGACGACAGAACGCCATTGCGGAAGGTGTTCGAAGGAATCGACAGCGCCACGACGAGGCTGATCCTCCTCGACCCGCGGCGCTGGACGCTGCTCAACGGCAAGGACACCGCCAGCAGGCAGGACATCACGGCTCTGCTCGGTCTGGGAGACCACCCCCTGCGCGTCGACAACGCCGCGAGCTGCGTCGTCGCCTGCGTCAACACCCAGCGCCGGGAAACCGCCCTCAAGCGCGCTGCCGAAGTACTCGCCTGGCGAGAGGTCGTCCACCAGCTCACCGACGACACTGAGGACGAGCTGGACGAAGCGCGCGGCAAGCTCGGCGAGGCCCTGATCAAGCTGCGGCGGGACATCGAACGGGCCTACCAGCATTACGCGTACCTGGTGCGTGCCGGCGAACTGCACGTGGAGTACGGCCGGTTCGACGACGAATCGCGGACCGCCCTCAACGGTGGTCACGTCTGGAACGCCCTTGTCGAAGCCGGGCGTGCGACCCAGCCTGCTGGCCTGGCCGTCGACTACCTGGCCGCGCTGCTCGGCGACTTCGACCGCACGCTGACACCTCGTGAGATCGTCCAGTCCTTTTACAAGAATCCGGCGTTTCCGCTGGTCACGTCGACCGATGAGATCCGCCGTGTGCTGTACGAGCTGGTGTCCGACGGCTGGGAGCTCGTCGACACCGACGGGGACACGCTCGCCGTCTCCGGTGCCGGACAGATCGCGATCACGTCGATCAACCAGACTCTGCGGCGCCGAACGCCAGAGCCGGAACCTTCGTCGGGCCCGGCGTCGCCCGACGTGGTCCGGGACGAGGAGCCCGGCCGTACGCAACCGAACCCCCACTCCCGGCCGACGCCGGGGCCGGCTTCCTACAAGCGGTACCGGCTGCGGCTGACGAACAAGAGCATCACCGGCTCGGAGGTGCGCGAACGCGCCTGGCAGCTGCTCCAGGAGCTTCGCAAGGTAATGGACCCCGCGGCCGCGGCGGACCACCAGCTTCTCACTCTCGACCTCACCCTGGTGACCGCCGAGGGAGACCAAGGTGCGATCGAAGCGAAAGCCGAAGCACTCGGCGCGCAGATCACCGTGGAAGACGACGACTTCTAGTGACGCCGCAGGGATCCGGGACGCGCTCCGAGCGGGTGTGCGCCTCGACATGGAGTTCTTCCGGCTCGATTCGGTGCAGGTGTGGGAAGCGATATCGCTCGCGGTCGAAGAAGTTGATCCGCGCGGCCTCACCATCGCCAAATGCGAGCATGACCGGAGTGCTCGGCCATGCCCCGAATCTGGTCTCCGCCAACGGCGCCAGCGAACTTGCCGGAACGGGCCTAGGAGGATCCCGACTCCCACCGCAAATCCACCGGAACCGACGGGGCCGACCAAGGCGTTCCGAAGGATCTACTGCTACGCCTACAGTGAGAGCCGCACGCCACGCCAATCCCATGCCCGACCCTCCGGGCTTCGGCTGATCGCCGAACACCACGAACGCAGCACCGGCGCCCACCAACAGTCGAGCCGGCGAGAAGCGCACCAACGGCGACGTCATCGAACCATCGTAGGGCCCCGCCGAGCACCTGATCGGCAACCACAACGGCAGGCACCCGACATTTACGGCCTGCCCCCCTTCCGTGACACGCGCCCCGCCGCCGGACGTCGCCGAACCGGGCGTGCCACAGTATGTGATCCCCAGTGGAGGCGGGTAGCCTCGGCCAGGTCGGCGCCGCTGATGCCCTGGTCGACAAGCGTCGACTCGGTCTCCGCGCGCACCACGACGGCGCTTTTCGATACGCGCTCGCTCTGCCGGCCCCAGACCCCGTCGTGGGCTGCGGCACAGCTACACGAGTTGCGGTCATCCGTAACAGCTCGCAGCCAAGTCTCGACTTCAGTCGGCGGACACCCGCTGGGCGTCCTTCGGACTCCCCAAAGGACCAAGATGCGCGCAATCTTGACCTGACCCGTGGTGTTCTTGCCGGGGCTCGTCATCATCGGCGCAAGGATTTTCCTCGTCCAGGACGGCGTGCTCTACGGCACAGCGGCACGTCGGGCGAGTCGACGCGATCGCCGCCGGCACCCTGGCGCTCGGCGCCGCGCTCGGAGTGTGGTTGTGTGTGGACCGATTGGGTCGCCGCTTTGGCAGCCTTCGCGAGTATCGTTGGCCTGGCGGTCAACAGCACGAACCTGGTGTCACACTGCGGAATTCGTCCTATGTCGGGTTCGTCGATGCCGAAAAGGGACTCAACAGCCGTTCCGGTCCGTCGGCGAGCTACAACCTGACGGGCCGCTTCCCCAAGGGCTGTCCCCTCGGCTTCACGGGCTACTGCCTGGGCGACAGTCAGCCTGATGCGACGGGAACGACCGAGCACGCGAGGTGGGTGACGAATCGCTGGCTGCTCGTCACCCGACATCCGAGCGGAGTGCTCGGCTGGCTTGCCCAAGCACTCTCCAGGAGAGCGCCGACAGCCGGTTCGTGTCGGACGCGCAGAAAACGCGGTCAACATGGGATTTGCCCTCTGGTATCCAGAAGACAACTCCGGATACATCGATTCGGGCCATCCCCTGCTTGGCCGACAACATTCCCATGGACGTCCCGTCAGCGTCGGTGTCCGCCTACGACGTCGGCGACGACGGTCCGCGCGCCGTGAAGGCCTCGATGCCCGCCGACTTCGAGCTCGACCAGGCAACGCGAGCAGCCTGCGGCACGAACACCTGACGGCCTCCACCTGCGTTCAGTTGCACCTCCGGTGAACGCTTACTCAAGCCGGTAACGCCGTAACCTGTGGTAGAGCCTCGCACGGCTGATGCCGAGCAACGCGGCTGCCTAGACGCGGATGCCCTTCCCACGAGCAGCACCTCCAAGATGGCTCGGTTCGGGTGCCGGAGACGGGGACTTCATGCCCGGCGTTCCGGCCCAGTGGGGCGGTCACGTCCACGTCCGCTGCGTGACGCCTACCGAGGCATTGGCCCTCCGTGATTCACAGTGGGAGACGCACTGCCCGGTCTGTACGCACCAGGTGGGGGTCGTCGTCGACGCCTTCGATGATCTTCTGGCTCTTCGCCGAGGCGGTCAGCAACTCAGTCAGAGGGTCTTGGCCAACCGCCGCGGGTGGGGCGTAAAGCCGCACCAGATCGGAGCGGCCGGTGCGCGGTCCGGACAGGCTCTCGGCCGAGCGCCAGATCGTGGTGTGAGACGCATTAACCTCGTCGAGGGCGAGCACGGTCAGCCCTTCATCAGAAAGCTCTTCACGCCGTGCGGTCCCCGCGGCGGAGCGGCGGCTCGCCGGTACTGGTCGGACGGGCCGTCGTCGGGTCCCGCCCGCCAGCGGCCGCTGACCTGCGGCGACCTGCAGGGCGACGTCGCGTCCGAGAGGCTGTCCCGGCTCCGCGCGCCCCACCCGCGCACGGCTGGGGGCGTCGACACGGCTCCTGCCAGTGCCCTCGGGTACGGTTTCACGCCATCGCCGGACAACGATCGGACCGGCTGGGAAGGACGAGAGGGGGATCGCGGTGGCGAGCCACGAGACGGCGTTCATCACCGTTGCCGGAGGGCACCTGCGAAGCTGCGCCGTCCCGATCGCCACGGGCGGGTGCCCGCCGGCATGATCTCCACCTTCCAGGGCCTGCTCGTGGCAGTGCTGGCGCTGCTGCCCGGCGCCGCCTACACCTTCGCACTGGAACGGGTCACCAACGGCTACGGGGCGGCCAGCTTCTCCGACCGGCTCGTGCGGTTCCTGGCCGCCTCCGCCGCGATCCACGCGCTGCTGGCCGGCGGCGAGTACCAGCTCTACCGCTACCTGATCGCCGAGCATCGACTGGGCAACGGCACCGCCAACGTGTGGCTGCTGCAAGGACTCTCGATCGGCTACGTGCTGCTGCCCACCGCGGTTGGCAGCACCATCGGCTGGGGCCACAAGCACCACAAGAAGTGGGCGGTCCTGCTCGTGGGCGCCGCCCCCGAGCCCCGGGCGTGGGACTACATGTGGCGCCACACCCAACGGGCGATCGTCCGGATCAAGCTGAAGTCGGGAACCTGGCTGGCCGGCTACTACGGCTGGAGCCTGGATGGCCGACGGTCCTACGCCTCGGCCCACCCTGAGGAGGGCGACCTCTACCTCGCCGTCGGTCTGACCATCGACGCCGACAGCGGAGAACTCGTCCTAGACGAGAAGAACCAGACTGTTCCCCTGCCCGACGCGCGAGGCCTTCTCGTGCGCTGGCCCGAGATCGAGTACATCGACATCAAGGCGTTCTAAGGAGTTCCGATGCATCCCCTGCCGCTTACCGGATTCCCGTCCATGATAATCCTCCCCAAATGGTGGAACGCCGGCTACCCCGCGCCGGAGACGCCGTTCGTGATGCCGGCGATGACCTCCGGGCCTGCGGATGGCTCCACGCCCGCTGCGGCCGCGCCGCCTTCCGCCGAGCCTGCTGCGGGCTCGGACGCAGGGTTCCAGGCCACCACCCCGTCGGATAGCGACGGCTGACCTCGTCGGGTGTCCAGCGCCGCGGGCCGGACGCGTGGAGGCAGGCAGTCAAATCGCCAGCGGCCGGGCGCTGCAACCGCTCGGCCGACGGATCCCCGGGACGACTGCAGCGGCGTTGCCTGCCCGACCGTGGCGGAGCTGGTCAATACAGCCCGCGATGAGGCTGAACTGACTGTGTTCCTGCGAAGGTTCGGCCACCTTGCCTAGCAGATATTGCGGAGGAAGAGTTTTGTACTACGAGTCAAGTTATCGAATTTTTTGAAGAGCCAGCGCGGCAATCCACCCACTGGCACTCAAACTGAGCACCGTGAGCAGCAGGAACACCAGCTGCCAGAACAGGGTTCCCACCATTCCTGCGAGCACCTGTGCGCCGCCTGAGCACACCAGAGCAGCGGTGCCCCAGACACGCGGCGAGAGTGTCTTCACCCCACCATCGTGACACATTCCCTGCCAGGAGCACACCTTTGGCCGAACATGTCATTCCGATTATGCCGCCCGTCAAAATGGCGGTCACAGTCCCGCCTGCGCCCACAAAATCGACGAACAACACCGAGCGAACGCTGCTGCTCACGGCACCTTTGATCCCGTGAGGTTGCTGCGTGAATCGCGCCACCGGCGTATCAACATCACGACGGCGAGCCCGTGTGAACGATTGACCTTGCAGACGTCGTTGCTGCACCAATCGCCACAGCACTTTCGGGGCGGTTGCTCTGCCGATCTTGCTCGGTCCTCCACTTCCGGAGAATCCGCCGACCGTAGTTGTGCGTGCCAGCCATTCGATCCAGCTCGGCGACTGTCGGCGTGCGGCCGCAGGACCGCTCCCTGACGTAGTACTCCCACATCCGCTGCTCGGCTGCCCGATCGGAGTCCTCCATACTCGACGGCGAGACCATGATCGGCCTCAAGGTCTCGTTGTCCGTCCCTGGTTCGAAAGCCTGACCGGACGTCTCACTAGCAGTGCGGACGGTCCCGGAGCCAGTCTCGCGAGACCGCTGCTTCAACGCACCGTTTAACAACTCGACCGCCAGTAACAAGACCAGCGGCGGACACGCCGCGACGGTGACCTGCAACATGCCCAAGGCCGACACCGAGCCGATGTTCGCCACCAATGACAGGCAGATGCCGAACACGAACGCTAGCCACGCCACCAACCGGCTCGCCCCGTCGCCACCGCGGTGGGTCTTCCACAGCTCGACCGTGGCAATCGTCAACAGACCATCAACCAAGAGCGGCCAGGTCGACGCCGTCACTATGTCCGCGCCGAAGCGGAGTGCGAAGTCACGTCCGTGACGCTATGAGGCGTACGCCGCGCCGAGGGCAACCAGCCCGGTGCAGGCGCACTGGACGGACAGGGCGAGGTCTTGAGCAAGCCATTCCCTAAGCCGTGTCACGATCGCATCGCCTTACTCGCGGGCTCGGAAGCCTTCCCACCACACCCGCGCGACCGATCACGAAGCATCAACGAGGAGCTCGGACCATGCGACACGGCCCGGCAGTTGCGAGCCCGAGGGGAGCCCGAGAGCGCACGCTCTTAACCAGCGGGTTCGGGGTTCGAGTCCCTGATGGCGCACTTCACTGAATCGAAGCCCACCTGCGGGTATCCTTGATCAAGAGGATCTTGCTGGTGGGCTTCGATCATGGGTGGGACCGGCGTGGGGCCGAATGTGGCCGCCTTTTGCCGGTCTTGTCCTTCGCCTTCTTGTTCCGGCCGCCGCCTCCTTTGCTTCGCCGGTGTTGTTTCCCGCTTCCCCGGCTGCGCAACGACGCCGCTGCGTCGCGGGCCGCTGCCAGCACCAGCGCCGCCGTTGCTTCCGCGGCCTGATGGGCCAGGCAAGGCAGGACACTGGTGTAGGTGTCGGCGGTAAGCACGATGCTGGAATGCCCGAGTAACGCCTGCACCACCTTCAGGTCGTTGCCCGCGGCCAGGGACAGGCTCGCCGCGCCGTGCCGCAGGTCGTGGAACCGGATCGGCGGCAACCCCGCTTTGGCCACCAGCCGGGTGAAGGTGTGCGTCACATAGCCCGGGCTTAGCGGCCCGCCGTACCGGTTGGTGAACAGGAACCCGACCGGCTCCTCCCCCTGCTCTTGCCGCCGCTCTGCTCGAAGCGCCCGCAGGGCCGCCACCAAGCCGTGGTCCAGTGCCAACGTGCGGACGCTCGCCTCGGTCTTCGGCGGACACACCACCGTGCGACCACCGCGGTCCTGGACCTGGTGCGATACCTGCACGGCCGCAGCATCGAGGTCGAGATCGCACCAGCGCAACCCGGTCGCTTCGCCCCGCCGCAACCCGAGCAACGCGACCGCCAGATACAGCACGTACATCGGATGGCCGCGCGCGTGCTCGAGGAACTCGGCCGTCTGCCGGGCCGTCCACACCGCCACCGGCGGACGCTCACCGGTGGCCCGCCAATGGGCCACCCGCGCCTCGGTCCACACCACCGCGCGTGGCCGGTGTCCCGGTGGCAGCTCCACCAGGTGCGCCGGGTTCCGCTCGATCAAACCCACCCGGATCGCGCCGTTCAGCGCCGCGTGCAACGTCCCCCGGATCCGCACAAACGTGGCCGCCGACAGCGGCCGCTCCCGGGTCGTGTTCGCCCGGGCCAACGCCACGAACATCGCCTGCACCCGCGCCACCGTCAACGACCGCAACGGCGTACTTCCAAGGTAGGGCTTCAGATAGTCATTCACGTGCTGGCTATACAGGCGGCGGGTGTTGAAGCTCAGGGTCTGGCGCATCTCCAGCCAGATGTCCAACCACTGCCCCACCGTCACCGCACTCCGCCCCGGAACCACATCAGCCCCGAGCAGATACGCCCGCGCCTGCTCCGCAGCCGCACGGGACCGGAACCCGCCACGACGCACCCGATGCCGTCGGCCCTCCCGGCCACACGGCAGCTCCAGCGAGAAGTACCAGCTCCCGTGCCCGCGCTCAGCTAACTGAGGACACGGGGCGCCTGGCTCGCCGCCGGCTTCTTTTCGTGTCTTACACCCGCACCGCTTGTAGACCGCCGCTCGTCCCATCACGACCTCCTTATGACCACCTCAGCGTGCGCCTCCGCGTCGTCGACCACCACAAGCTGCCCGCCGGGATAGCCTGGACGAATGACCCGCGCCCAGGGACGCAGCCGCCGAGTCAAGGTGACCGTCGAAGCGATCGTCGACATCACCGACGAGAACGCACTCGAACAAGCCGCGCTCGCCGACATCGAGGCAACACAGTTCTCCGTCTCCGATGACAGCGACCTCAGCGTCACCCAGGTCCGGCAGGACGAGCAGGACCACATCCGCGGCGACGCCGTCGCCGCGGTGCAGTGGTTCATCGACGCGGGCGGCGTGATCGATGACCGTGCCGGCATCGAGTTTGTCGAAGCCACTGAGTCCGTGGTCGAGATCGACGAACTCGGCGTACCGCTCTCGGCTTGGCCGCGATTCGCCGAACTCTTACCCCTATGCACCTGCGGCGCGGACGACTGCAATCACTGCAGCGGCTTCCAGCTGACACCGCGAACGGCAGCAGCATTGTGGACCGCAGCCGGAATCCTGGCCGACCATGCCTACGACGATGTCCTCGAACACGGTGACGAGCCGGTGGACGACACTGGTGCCTGGTCAGTGTTCGACGAGTTCCCGCGGATCACCTGGCGACAGAACGCCGTCTGGCGCCGCCAAGCCGCGCGCTCCTTCGACGACCTCAGCGACGACCTCGCCGCCGGCCATTGGCCGCAACCCCGCTGCCCCGCCGAAGAGATGGCACTGCACCTCATCCTCCGCTCCGCCGAAGCCGCCGTCGACGACGACTGGGCCACCTTCGCCGAAGGCTACGCAGACCTGCCCGAACACGAAGACGACCACGACTGGGACGTCCTCACCGAAACACTCTTTCAAGACCTCGACATCCTGACACTCTTCAGCAAACAACTGGACGGCATCGAAAACCCCGACGCCGACCAAAATCGAGAACTCGGCATCGGCGACTACCGACCGCAAGCCTGGTTCGAACGGTTCCTCAACATGGAACCACGAGACCCCCGACGCCCCTTCCGCCGCTGAACGAGATCAACAACCGGGACGCCGAACCGCATGGGTGTCCCAAAGCGCCTTCAGCACGACCGCCGAGTCCGCCATGGGCTCGGCAAGAGTTCTCCCGGCCACTCCCGGGGAAGCACCAAGCTGAGCAACCCGCAGGCAAGGTCGCTACGCAGGCATGTGAACGCGTCATCGAACGGCTGCTCCACTCGCTCACTCGAACCAGAAATCCTCCGGTTAGCTGGAGGTTCCAGGCGTGGGTCGACGTCAGTCAACCTAGCTGGGATGTTTGCATTCGCTCATGCTCTGATTCGGTGTCAATCGACGTCGATCGTCGCCGTTTATGGAGCATAAATGCTCCCTCGTTCGTGGCGATGACCGGCGACAACCAGTTTGCAGCCGACGTCGCAGCGCAGAATATGCCCGCCTCCGGCGGGCGGCGCAGTTATTGAAGACGGCCAGGCAGACCCAGCCACTTGGGTGATTGACATGCTCAACTGAATAGGCCTCGCGCTCCCGTGACGAGCGCCCAAGCCATGTCGATCGATGCCATGTCACCCCGACTCGTTGATCGTCCATCCCGCTGGACCAGCCCTCGTGAGTCTCGAGTATCGCCGTGGTCTCCGGCATGGCGGGTGTGGGCAAAACCAGCCTGGTCCGCACCTGGGCCAAGGGTGTCGAAGACGCCGCGTTCCTGGGAGGGACGTTGTACGCGGACCTCAACGGATTCGGGGCGCTCTCGCCGGAAGACCCCGAGCAGATCCTGGCGAGGTTCCTCAAGGACCTCGACGTCGAGGCACCTACGAGCACTCTCGACGGGTTGATCACGACTTTCCGAACGGCGACCGCGGGCCGGGCAGTCCTCGTCGTACTCGACAACGCCCGGGATTCCGCCCAGGCCAGGCCCTTGCTCCCTGGAGCCGGGTGCTCCGTAGTCGTCACCAGCCGCCTCCGCTTGGAGAGCCTGATCGCCCGGGAGGGGGCGCGGCCTCTCGTTCTGCGGCCCCTGGCGCGGCCCGAAGCGGTCGCGATGTTGTCCGGGTCGCTGGGTGCGGACAGGATGCGCCACGCCGGGCACCTGGTCGGCGAAATCGCGGAGTTGGTGGGCGGACTCCCCCTGGCCCTCGCCGTGGTGGCCGCGCGGCTGGCCAGGCACCCCGCCGACGCGGTTCGCTCCATCCGCGACGCACTCCGCGAGACCAAGACCAGGCTCGACGCACTTTCCCTGGGGCGCGAGCCGGACTTGGACGTCCGGGTCGCGTTGTCCTACTCCCACGACGGGCTGACCAGCGCGGCCGCCGAACTGTGGGCCGTGCTCGCGCTGCACCCCGGCCCGACGATCAGCCTGGACGCGGCCGCGGACCTGGTGGGCAGGACCTGTACCGCCGAGATCGCGGATCTCGTCGCGGCACATCTGCTCGACGAGCCGGTCTATGAGCGGTACGCGATGCACGACCTCGTCCGTGACTACGGGCTCGAGCTCGCCGGCCTCCTCGAGCCAGGTCGCATCGAGGAGGTCGCTTCGGCCGCCTTCGAGTACCTCCTTCACCACGCTTGGGCTTGCGACCGGGCGCTCGTGCCCGACCGGGAGCTGCCCATACCGACGCCGGCCAAGGGCGAGGTGGCGGTGCCGCCGAGTGCGCAGGACGCCATGAGCTGGCTGGATGCTGAGTATTCGACGATCACCGCTGCCCTGCGCGCAGCGGTCGAGAGCGGGGCCGACCAGTACACCTGGCTCTTGGCGATGACGCAGGTGACCTACCAGTGGCGCCGAAGCAAGTTCGCCGACGCCGACCGCTATCTGCGCGAAGCGGCCGAAGCGGCAGGGCGGGTCGCCGGCCCGGCTGACCAGGCAATGGTCTACCGCATGCTCGGTGGATCTCGCTGGAATATGAAGCAGTACACGCTGGCCGAAGGCGCGCAACGGCACGCCGTCCGGCTGAGCGAGCAGGCCGGCGACGAGCGCGGCCTCGCCTACGGACACCTCGGACTAGCGACCGTCTACTTGGCGCGCGACGAGCACCCAAGTGCCCACGCCGAGTTCGAGAAGGCCCACATGCTGTTCCGACGGCTGGCCGACGAGACCGGCGAAGCCGACGCGCTCAGCGGCCTCGCGCGGGTCGCACTGGCCGAAGGCGAGCACGATCGTGCGGCGCAGGCATGTTCAGAAGCCCGGCAACGGTTCGCCCAGGTCGGCGATGTGAACGCCGAAGCCGCCGTGCTGGTGGTGCTCGGCGACGTGCACGCGGACCGCGGAGACCTGCCACGGGCCGCCGCGACCTACGACGTCGCGATCTCCGCCTACCGGTCCTTGACCCGGCGAAGCCACGAAGCTCGGACGTTGGTTCGCCTGGCCGAAGTTCTCCGGCTCGACGGCCGCCAAGACGAACAGGAACAGGCCTTGCGCCGCGCCCGCGCGCTCTACGACGAACTCGGCGACACCGCTGCCTTCGAACAGATCGACAACGCCCTGACGAAGGCTCAGGAGGCGTTCTGATGACGCGCCAGCCAGTACCTGAGCACGGGGTCGGGTTCGCGGCCCGGCCGGGGTGGCGCAGCGGGGCCCGGGAGGAGCCCGGCCAGCTCTCCGACGACTTCGTCCGCACTCTGCGGGCGATCGGCGGGGTCCCACGCGATCATGCGGAACCCCACTGCGCGCAGTTGCGGTGCAAGCGCCGCGATCTCGGCCTTCAGCCGGTCCGGGAATGGTGGGTCCGGGGCCGGGGGGAGCCCTGTCTCATTGGCATAAGGAAGATTCATGATCGCCAGCTTGAACAGCAGACAACCCAGCGAAAACACGTCAGACGCCACGGTCGCCGGAGCACCTTGCATGACCTCCGGCGCGGAATACCCGACGGTGCCTTGGGGCGTGGCTGCCACGTCGCGCCGAACCGCGCTGCCCAGGTCGATCAGCCAAACACGCCCGTCAGGGGCGATGAGCGTGTTCTCGGCCTTGATGTCGCGGTGGAACCACTCCCGCGCATGCAACTCACCGAGGGTTCCGCACAGCTGGGCGATGATCGCGGCCGTTCGCAAGGACGAAACAGCACCCTCATCGGCCGCGAAATCCACGAGGTCGCGGCCACCGACGTCCGGCATGACCACGTACTGCCGCTTGATGTGGTCGCCGCCGGGGCGAGCCAGGACCAGGCCCGGTACTTCGCTCAGCTGACCCCCAACGGACCCCTCGTTGAGGATCTCGTTGCCGTATTCCTCGTAGCTGGCGGTGTCCTCGAAGAGGCGGGGCATCTGGATCTTGAGTACGAGGTGCTCCCCTGTTCGCCGGTCCCGGACACGGTAGGCCTCGCCTGAATTCCCATTCCCGAGTACGCCGTCCACAACGTAGCGGCCGTCGACTACCTCACCCGGATGAAACATCCCGGAATGCTCTCACGGAAGAAGGAAGAAATGACGTCATGGCGCCCCCCGGCTGGGGTGTCCGGTGATTCCGGCCTGATCAAGGTCTCGGTCGGGATGCTCGGGCCAGCGCGGTATCGCTGCCCGGCGCGCGACGCACTGGCGGCCCGGCCGCGCTACCGGGCCGACACACCGGTGCCGCGCAAGCCAGAGGTGCTGGAGACCTTCGCGAATGGCCCGTTCATGGACGTGCTCGACCTCGTCGAGCACCAAGGAGCCACCGTCGAGGACGCCCTCGCGAAGGTTGCCAGGCGCTCGATGCACGATTCGGTCCGGCAGTGGACCAACCACGCCGTCGACGGTTACCGCAAGGCGTTCCCGCCCGGTGAGGACGACGCGCTGAAGCCTCTGCGTGAGCGATGGGTCTACGAGACCGTGCTCACCCAGCCTGACCAGCGAGGAGCGCGGCAGTACCGGATCACCGTCTGGGGTCGCTGCTACCGATCCGCCGACGGCACCCTGCGTGAGGTGCGGCTGCCAGCGAACCGCCTCGACGGCCGGGCGAGGACCGATGCTGAGATCGCGGTCGCCGCGCTCGTCTTGGCGGCCGGCGGCCCGGGCACACCACCAGAGCACGTCACGATCCGTCAGTTCGGCATGCTTGACGGCCGTTCGGCCATCCTGTTCGACGGTTCGCGACAGGCCGCACTCGATCTGTACGCGGTGTCGGGCCGGACGGCGCTCGCCCAGCTCGTCGACGCCGGAGACCCCGTCGTCTACCGGCCGGGTGCTGCGTGCGCGGATTGCCCGTTCGCCGCGGTGTGCCCGGAACTTCGCCGGACCCCGGGCCTCCTCGGCGTCCGAAACCGCCGGCGTCCCCGTCGGAGCTGGTCCGCCACTTCGGCGCGCAACCACGCCACCTGCCCGGCTCGTGACTACGGCCGCAGACAGCGTCTGCCCGTCGACCAGCAGGTCGAGCGCGGGCCGGCCGCCGAACGCGGGCGAGCCGTGCACCGGTACCTCGAGAACAGGCACGCTGGAACCGCGTGCCGTTGCGACACCCGGATCCCCGTGGACTGGGTACCTCCCGGTTTCAGCCTGACCGAGGAAGACCAGAAACTCGGCGCGGTGCTCCTTCGCCACCACGCGGTCGTTTGCCCGGTCCGCCACACGAGCAAGCCCGCGGACCTCCGGGTGGAACCCGACCTCGTCTTCGACGACACCGACGCCGACACGGTCGTCCTGGCCAAGCCCGACCTCCTCTATCACGACGGGACCGCCTGGGTCTGGCGCGAAGTCAAGACCTCCGCCTCGGGGCGCCGTGGGACACGACCATGGATCGAGCAATACCCACAGCTCGCCCTCGCCACGGTCCTCGCCGCCCGCGCCGAATTCGGGCTGGGGATCGGCCGGGTCGAGCTGGAGGTGCTCCGTCCGGCGGGCGCCGACCTCTACACGCTCGACCCGAGAACGCCGGAGGTGCTCGCGCATGCCGAGACCGTGGTACGCAAGTCCTTTAGCAGTTGGCAGAACGACGACAGCTTCGTCCCCGTGCCAGGACGCCACTGTTCCGGATGTGAAGTGGCCCAGTGGTGTACCGCAAAGGAAACGACCGAAGGTGCAGGATGACGGACATGACGACCTTGCTCCACCACGTCGCCCGCGGCGTGAACGCTCTGTCCGATCGCGACAGTGCGGGGCCGTCTATCCCGCCGTACCCGGACGAGAGCCAGTACGCGCTGGACTTGGTCGTCAGGGATTGCCTCGACCACGAACGCACGCCCCCGGCCGGAATACCGGAGCTCATCCGGTGGTGCACGGACCTCACGGCGCAGCACTGGCCCGTTCCATTCGGGCCTGCGTACGGAGGTCTCGCCCTGGTCGATCCGGTCCAACGCACCCGGACCCGGGCTTGCGCCGAGCTTGCCGGGCTGGCGGCCGTCGCCGACGAGATCATGACGGAGACGCTCGCCGATCTTTCCGACGGTGAGGCTGCAGAACGGCTTCGATTCCTGCAGTCACATGTACTCGTCGGACCGGACACCCAGCGGAAGCTGTTCATGGAGAATCCCAGGGAAGCGCACGTAATGAAATTCGTCAAACCCCTCTACCGGCCGGCCTCGGCAGCGTGGATCGTCCGGGGCCGGGTCGCCCTGTGCGACTGTGGACTCCCCGCCCGGACGGACGATCTTGCGGGTGAAGACATGAGGTGGTGCGAGCGGGAGACCTGCCCACCAGGTGGCCGGACAGCGCAGCGATTCCCGGCCGCCCGAGTGCTTCTGCTCCATCCCGCGCTCCGACTCTTTGTCACGTTACCATCCACATTGGACATCCGGGTTCTCGACGGCTTCACATCGACGGGAGTCCCGGTACGGACGGTGGATCGCCCCACGCAACGCCGTGAAGTCTGCTTTCCCGGCCAGGGTCCACTGACTTTTCGGAGCTACGACCGGCTTGTTCCGTCCGCGTTGGCCCTCGATGCCGCAGCCGACGGCGTAGACGTCGCAGTGATCCCGGATGGTTCCGCGATGACCGCGCCGGCTGCTCGTCAGGCCTTCGCGGACAACCTACCGCCCGGTTCGCGGGTCGTTCTCGCAACCGAGAGCGAACTGCTGGCCGGCGCGCTCGAAAGGAACCATGATGCGTGACCCCGGAGTCGTGCTCGCGCCTGTCTTGCGCGACCTCGAAGAAGCAGGCCTCCGCAAAGAGCAGGCGGCTTTGCTGTGCGATGTCGAACTGGGCCTGCTGCTCCACCAAAGAACGAATCCCGACGAGGCTGCGGGCGGGGCCTGGGTCTTGTTCTGCGGCATCCCGTACGCGCGTGGCCGTGGGCTCGCGAGCACCGAGGAGGCGATGACCGCACTTCGCTCGGCGCGCTTCACGCTCTGGACGTTGCGCCGGCGCACTGCCTGGCACGATGCCTTGGCCACCTATCAAGAACTGGCCCGGAAGTTCCGAGCCTTCGACGTGCCGCGGCCGGACGTCCGGATCGTCCGGCTGCCGACCGAAGGCATCGCCGATGACCGGTTCGCCTCGTACGGCCGGCTGCTGGCCGCGGCGCCGCCGTTCGAGGGGCGCCCGGCGACCTTCGCCCGACGCGGGCCACACCGGTTCCAGGCCGGGCGGGCGACGGTACGCGTCGACCTGCCCGACACCGGGCACCTCCCCCGGCCTGCCGCCCACGACGTCGACCTCCGCCCGACGGGCAACGGCGAACCGATAGCCGTGGTCTGGAACGACTTGATCACGACGGCGGAGAGCATGGACGCCGTCGAGTGCCACCATTGGGCGCGCCGTCTGCGTTCGGTCCGGCTCCGCACGAAGGGCGACTCGACCTTCCGCCCTGACGGCGCATTCACGATCGCGGGCGTCGAGCACCTCCTCGGCATCGTCGGTGCGGGGAAGAGCACGCTGCGCGACGTGCTGACGGTGCACCTCGCCCGGCAAGGACGCCGGATCACCGTCGTGGTCGGGGATGTCGCCGAAACCGTGGCGCTGGTCAGGCTCTACAACGTGTACACCGGCGGCAAGGCGGCACCTGTCCTCGGCGCGTCCGGAAAGGAACGGCACGCGCAGCGCATGCACCGCAGGCTCACCGGTCGCGGCGAGGCGAACGTCCTCGCCCACGACGACGCCGGGTTCGGGTACCTCAGCACCTCGTGCACGGTGAACGCCCTCATCGGCGACCCGGACGACGTCCTCGCGTTCAACCAGGCGCCATGCACTCGCCTGCACCGTCGCACCGTTCGGTCCGACGCCAAACGGGAGTGGTCGACGGTGCCGGTGACGTGCCCGTACTGGGCGGGATGCCCGCGGCACCGCGGTGCGCACGAGCTGGTCTCGGCCACCATCTGGGTTTCGACCCCGGCCGGCCTGGTGGACGCCTCGGTGCCGCGGCCGCAGAACGCCGAGAAGATCCGCTACCTCGAGGCCGCCTGCCGGCGCAGCGACTTGGTGATCATCGACGAAGCCGACCGCGTGCAGATGCAGCTCGACCGAATGTTCGCCCCCGCGGTCGCCCTCGTCGGCGGCTCGGACAGCAGGTCGCTGCTCGACGATCTGGTCAGCCACAAGAACCGGGAGTTGTTCGAGGGCGCCCGCACGCAACTGTCCCACCACGACGTCGAGGACTGGACGGCTGCGGTGAACACGATCACGACGACGACCGACAGGTTGTACGCGATGCTGGTCGCCGACCGAGGCCTCCGCGACTGGGTACGCACGGGCTACTTCAGCGCCTGGACCTTGCAGCTCCGGTTGATCGAGGAACGCTACCCCGACGATATGGTCGACGCGAACGAGCCCCGTCGACAGCTCACGGAACTGCTCGACGACTTCCGTGACAACCCGTTCGGGGATCGCGCGGGAGCCACCAACCAGGAGCTCACGGCGCTGGTCAACGAACTGCTCACCACCGGGCGCCAGCCTGCGACCCGGCGGAAACTAAGCGACTTCCTGGTGAAGTTGTTCGACCTGCCCTCGAAGCTGTCCGAGTTGCAACTGGCCTACGAGGATCAAGGGCGACCCGGGCCGGCAGGACGCCGACACAAGCCAGCACCGGATCCCGCGGATTGGCTGGACGAGAAACGGCGCCAGTTCGAGTTTACCCTGCTGCTCTCTGCGCTAGAACCGAAGCTGGCCCTGATGAACGCGATGTGGCCGCGGGTGGAATCAGTTCTGAAACTGGGCTTCAACGACATGTACCAGCGGCCGCCGGACTACGGCCCGATCGTCCCGGAAGCGCCGATGGGGAACGTGCTGGGCTTCCAGTTCATCGTGGACGGACCGCCGAGGCACGGAGTTCAGAGCGGAGAGCTGCGCTACTTCCGGTGCAGTGGGATCGGACGGGAGCTGCTCCGTGCGCTGCCGGAGCTTCCCCTGGTGGACGGCCGTCCTGGTACCAACGTGCTCTTGATGTCGGGGAGTAGCTGGGCGGGCAGCTCCAGCCGCTACCACGTGCCGGTGCCCGTCGGCACCATCCTGCTCCCGGAGGAAGAACACGTCGAAGCCGTGGTCGACGGTACCGAAATGCGCTTCGAATTCCTCCGGAGCGGACGCGGCACCGAAGCGCTGCAGCTGTCCGGCGCCGGTCTCGACCAGCGACCGGACGTCCTGAGCCGGATGGTGACGCGTCTGGGTGAGCACGACCACGACGGCAGCATCCTGGAGCGTGAGCTTCGCCGCTGGCCGGATGCCCGGCGGAGGATCCTCCTGCTGGTCGGCAGCTATGAGGAAGCCGAACGGGCGGCCAACGCACTGCACACCCTGAGCCCGCGGTGGCGGGGGCGGGTACTGCGGCTCGTGTCGGACGACGTCGACGTCACCATCGGAAGCGACGACGAAATGCAGGCGCCTGTTCTGCGTCGCGGCGATGTCGACACCCTTCGCCACACCGATGCGGAAGTGCTCGTGGCACCGCTGCTCGCCGTCGAGCGCGGGCACAACATCCTGAACGACGACAAGGTCGCCGCCATCGGCAGCGTCTTCTTCCTGGCTCGGCCCAACCCCCGACCCGACGATCTGGGGCTCGCCGTCCACACGGTGAACGACTGGCTGGTGCGGTTCGCCGAAACCGCCGAGTTCGCCGAACGGCTGAGCGAAGCGGCAGATCTGGACGAAGGTGCCCTCGCGCTCCGCAAAGAGGCACGAAGTCGCTGGTACCGGGCCCTCGCCCGATCGCTCGCCTGGACCTCGCTGGGGTCTGACCGCGATTCGGTGACGTGGGACTTGCTGGTGCTCATCTGGCAGGTCATCGGCAGGCTGGTGCGCGGCGGGGTGCCCGCCCGGGTCGTGTTCGTCGACGCCGCGTTCGCCCCGGAAACAGCCGCGGGAAGGCCGGCCGACGAGACGCCCGAGACCAGCCTGCTGCACAACATCCACGCCGTGTTGACGCCCTACCTGACACCGGACTCCACTGTGCCGGCCCACGACCGCTACATCGTCGACGCACTCTATCGGCCGCTCTGGGCGGCGCTGGACCGTCTCCTCAACGACAGGAACCCGGAATGCACTCCTTGATCACGCCGTGCGCGTACGAGCCCGATCCCAGCGCTGGCCCGTGGGTTGAAGACTTCCACGTAACGACATTCGCCGAGCAGTGGCGAAGCGAGCTGACCGACCTGTGCGCACTGGGCTGGCGCAGCCGGGATCCGTTCGCCGGGCTGCCCATCCGGAAACTCGACGGCCTTCTTCGCGCCGTGGCGCCGGGAGTACTCGCGACCGGACGCGGCGCCGCTGCCGACAGCACCGTGCCGTGGCTCTACGCACGCGAGCCGCTCCCGGCTGACGTCGTCCTCCCCGCGTTCCTGAGCTGGGTCGCCGCGCTCCGGCCGGAGACCGAGCACCAAGCCGCTTCCCGCCGCGTGCTCGACGCCGTCCGGCAGACCGAACCGGAGTGGTCAACGTCTCCGGTGGAGCTGTCCGGCACCGACATCTCCCCGGGCGGGACGGCATCACCCCATCAACGGCTCTACGCACTGCTGCCGGAACTGCTGGCTCTACGCCTGGCAGAACGTCCTTTCCGTGCCGAGGGGCAGGATACGGACATGTGGTTTCGGGCAGTCCGGCTCGAGCACGGAGCCGAGCTCGTGTCGTGGCCTCCTCAGACATTCCGGAAGAACGGCCAGGACCACCACTACTCGGCTCGGTTGCGGATCACGCTCCACACAGTCCCGTTCGCGCCCTCGTTCCGGGTGCACGTGTCGTCGGGAATCCGCCGGTGGGTGACCCGCACCCCGGTCTGGATTCCGCGCGGTCGCGGCGCCACTGTCCTGTTCGACCTGCCGTTCCCCTGGGACGGAGAGACCGGGAAGCGCCGTGTCCGGCTCGTCGGCAATGCGATGAAGTTCTCCCCTTCCGACGGGCGCTGTATGTGGCGAGGCCAGAGCCCCATGGAGATCATCGACGATCTCGACATCGTCCGGCGGTTCCCGAAACCCGACGACCTCATCGCGGACCCGCGCGCCTGGTTGGACGGACAAGGTGACGTGGCCGCGGCGGTGGTCCACAGCACCATGATGGGAAAGCACACGATCGGTGCCGGCCTGATGCCCGGGGAACGGGCTCACCTCGACAAGTGGGTCGAGGCCGGGCTTCGTCCGTGGCTCCGCCGGGTGCCATCGCTGACCCGCGCGTTCCGCGTCACCAAGCCAGTCATGCTCCCGAAGGTGCCTAGAAAGGACACTGCTCGACGTGCGACGGTCGAAATGCGAGCGGTGTCCGCACGGAGGGCCACGCTGCGCGCTGCGTTGGCGGGAGCGCCTCTGAACGTCGACATCGTCACCGTCTACCCGGAGACCCGCGAGCATCTGCTGCGTCAGCTCGCCGAGTTGCTCGGGGTGACTGATCTCGGCGACGGCAACCTACGCCGCTGGTCCGTGGATGGCCTCGACGTCGACCTCGTGCTGTCCGAGTCCGGTTCTCTCGCCACGGCGCTGAAAGCCCCGCCGGACGCGCAGGACAAAGGCACCGGGGCCGACGAGGCCCAGCGCGCACGACGAGCGTCCGTCGCCGCGCGGTTTCCTCTTCGCACGGGACGGCCGGGCCTCGCCTTGGTCGAGATCCCCGGTCCCGATCGGTTCACCAGCCCCGGAACAGACCCGAAGTTCGCCTTGCGCCTCGGGTTCGCGGACACCAGGCGGCTCTCCCAGTTCATCAAGATCGCCGAGGACGACGCCGACGATCAAGCGATCCGTGCCGACGCCGCGTGCCGAGACGGGCTCCGCCAGCTCGGCGCCTCGTCAGCACCAGCGCACCGGGCAGGAACGGGAGTTCCGCAGAAACTCCAGTACGTCGCATTGTGGGTGGCGCGCAAACAGACCACCGCACAGACGAAGCGCGCCAGTCGGCACCTCGTCGCGGTGCGAATCCGGCCCGCCGACCCGGAACATCCGGTCCGGGCCTGGGACGACCGCGCGCAGGACTGGATTCCCTACGCTGACTTCCTCGTCTCGCTCGCGGCCGGCTCAGATGCCGAAACCAACGCTCTGTGGCGGCCTCCGACGGTCGAGGACGAGCGCACCGACGTGGAACGGCGCGTGCGCGCCATTCTCTTCCAGGTCCGGGACCGGCCGACACTCCTGATGGCAAACGCCGGAAACATGCGGGACTCGTGGCGGTGGCTGAGCAATCGCACCCTGGTGCGGGACACGCTCGGCTTCGCGAGAGAACCGGATCAACGATTGGGCGCTTTCGGCGAGCACCTGCGGGTTGTCCTGCTACGCGACCGCAACGGCAGGGACGAGGTCCCGCAGTGGTATGCGCCGGGGAAGGACAACGACACGCCCGGCTTCGGCACCGGCCTCTGGGCGTCGCCGGACGCTTTGCCGGACAATCGGGTATTCGCGAGCACGGCCGACGTTCCCAGCACCTTTCCCAAGATTGCCCGTGGGCTCCGCAAGCTCGGCCGGGAGCCTGGCCGGGCTCCCTCGGCCACGGTGACGGCGTGGAACCCGCAGTACCTTGAATTGACCGTCCTGGGTTGCCCATCGCAGGACACCCCAGTGACGTGGGCAGCGATCACCCACCAAATGAGGTTCCATGACGAATACGTCCCGCTGTCACGTCCACTGCCGATGCACCTGGCGAAGCTCGCAGAGCAATACCTGAATCCGCAGTCTGCGGAAAGAGATTCGCCAGAATGACGACGTGTGGTTGTCGCCGGTCGGCACTGCGGCGACAACCACACAGGCGCAGTCGAATTGCTACCCCTTCTTCAATGCGGCGGGCACCTGGCCTCGGACACCACCTTGTCCATCAGGTGATGATCATGCAAGCACGCAACCTTGCCCTCGATACTGCCGTTCTCGGATCGCTGAACCGCCGCGATCACCACGTTCCCGACCTCCATGCCGGACGCGAAAGGGTTACAGGCGCGAACTTCAGCGGCGAAAGCCGCGATTCGGGTCGCGTTGCTCGCCATCATAAAATGGCTCGAACAGGAACTCCAACTCGCCGGGCGCATTGGGGCCATTCTTCGAGGACAACAAGCCAATGTGGTCCATGTCCTCAAAAAGCGCGTCGTAGAGGCTGTTGAAATCGTAGTCGTACCGCGTCTCCGGCAAGCCCTGAACAAAGCTATCGATCACGTCCGGGTCCTCGAACAGGACCTCCGCCTCCTGGATCATCAGGTCCAGAGCGATCTGCTCTGACATGTCTAGTGGACGTGGCTCGACCCCGTCTTGCAGGTCGTCGGTCAGGTCATCGAAGATACGAGCCATGCGGCGAAAGAACTCGACTGGCTGCTTGCGCATGATGGCAGGCACAATTTCACCAAAGGTGCACGGATGACCGGCGTTCAACTCCTCAGCATGGTCAAAATACTGGTCTGCAAGTATCGATCCCGCCGCGGCCAGCACCCTCGCAGTGCGGGGAGTCAGATCAGGCCGGACACAGTCCACACACGCACCTTCCTCGCAGATTTCGCAATCCTGGCAGTCGTCGACACAGTTTCCGCAAGTGACGCACTCACTGGACGCGCAAGACGTGGTCGGGAACATCAGGATCCCATCAATGGGGTCGCCATGCAGGTGGTCCGCCAGCCGTGCCCGTCCCAGATGTGTGCCCTGAGCAGGCTTAATCGGCAGTTGACGCACCGTCGCGACGACACTCTCAGGCAGGCCGATCAACGACTCATCGAGACGTTCAACGTGATTTCGACGACCAAGCAGATGAGAGTTGAGAGCGTCCGCCAGACGCCGCGCAGCGGTGGCATTGGAGACGGTGGCCAAGGCAAGTAATTGAGGGTGACCAGGGAAGCCGGTGATCGCCATAATGCGGTGCTTGCTGGCCGTATGGTGAGGCAAAAATACCTCGTACCGATCGTCGTCAAGGGACATGGAGGTCTCCGATAGCGCAGGCCGACTAGGCCTTCCGCCAGCACGCGCCAACAGAAAGCCCATCAACAAAGGTCATGGTATGCACTGATGGTCCGGGTGCTTCCGCAGACCTCGTGGCGCAAAGCCACGCTAGCACAGTTCACCCGCGTCCGCACCGAACTTGGTCGACGCCCATGACCGAGGCGAACCACGACCGACTACTGTGAGCGACCTCCGCGATAGTAGGAGGCTCCGGCAGTAGAGGGGTTACCGGAGGCGGCGGGTGGCGGGGCGGGTGTCCCAGCGGTTGGCGTTGCGGGCTGCTTGCATGAGGCATCGGACGGCGACGAAGGCGGCGGCGATGTGCAGATAGAAGTCGACGATGACGCCGTCGTGGTCGGTGCAGCGGCCAAGTTGCCGTAGTTGTTCATCCACGAGGCGCCACCCAGGTCGGCACACGAAGACGGATCGCAAGCGCGAAGACGTTTCCGAAGCGAAAAGGAACGTCAACCCCACGACTCTTAACCAACGGGTTCGGGGTTCGAGTCCCTGATGGCGCACAGTCGGAAAGCGAAGCCCACCAACGGTTTCCCTGCAATTTCAGGGTCGCTGTCGGTGGGCTTTGTTGATCTGTGGGTCCCCGCTGGGGCCGCTGTGGGTCTTCTTCGAGCGGCCGACACGATCGTCGTCCGGGAGCAAGCGATCGTCCGTGACGTCTGGTCCGGATAACGCCGCCAGGTCGGCCGGCATGGTCGGTGGTGGAATACCGGTCAGCCGACCGTCACAGCAGCGCGATCATGGCCAAGAAGTCTCGGGATCTGTTCAGCCCGGTGGTCCCGGCGACGGATGCGGCTCGCAGGGGTCGGCGACCTGCAGCGAGGCGAGCGGGCGCGGTGAGGGCGTAACGGCGGAACGGGGCGGCGCGACCGAAGGTCATGAGGAAGATCGCTCTCGTGGTCGTCGCGGCCGTTGCCGTGGCCGGCTGCTCGACGGCGTCGCCGACGCCCGCGCCCAGTCCCGCGCCGAGCCCGTCCGCGTCACGGACGGCGGCCGCCCAGGCAGGAGCCGAGGATAGGGTGATCGTCGCGCTCAGCCGAATCGACCCGAACCTGGTGGCGAAGCCCGACCGCGCGCTGAGCCGCGCGAAAAACGTGTGCGACTCATTCGATCGGTACGAGGGCGACGAAGCGAAGGTGGCCGACTACACCCGCCAGGAGTTCGACGGCGGCTCCGCAAAGGTGGACACCAGCAAAGCGGCTCGCATCGTCGCCGCGGTCCGCAGCAGCGGCCTCTGCGGGCACGGCTAACCGGACCCACGAACACCGCACTCCGCTGTGACTACTGCCGCGCTGACGACCTAACCTACGCGGTCCTGCTCCCAGGATCGGGCACTGCGAGCGCGGGCGTCACGCCGGACATCGAGCCAGGTCGGCCCCGCGCGGCACCTAAGCACCACGGTCACAAGTTCATTGCTTGCCGTAACACAAGATCTGTCCGGTGAGACATATCGGCGTTGACCATCATCATGTTGGAGGGGTTCGTGATCATCCGTGGTATCGTTTCCGCCGTTGGCGTCTCGGCGGCCGCACTCTCGTTGGCTGCGTGCAGCAGCCCAGGCGGCGCACCCACGGCGACCGACTCGGCTGGCGTCGTCGCCCCAGCTGAAGCCGCCGGCGGCCCGAAGTCCGCCGACGACGTCACGAAGACGCTCACCGAGAAGATCCCCACGGTGAAGCTGTTCAAGACCTATACCGCGGAGGACGACCCGAACCACCTGCTCGGTCGGCCTAACGGCTACACGTCGAAGACGGCGTTCTCGGACTCGCGCGTCAAGGCCGACGACGTCGAGTACACGAAGGAGGACGCGGTCGAGCGCGGCGGCTCCGTGGAGGTGTACGCGGACGAGGCTGGAGCGAAGGCGCGGATGGACTTCATCCAGTCGATCGCGAAGGGGATGCCCGCGGTCGGCGAGTACGACTACGTGAAGGGCGGTGTGCTGGTGCGGGTGTCGCGGTTCCTGACGCCAGATAAGGCGAAGGAGTATCGGGCGGCACTTGGCGGCTGAGGGCAGATGACAAAGCGCCCGCTCGCCTGGGAGATATGGCGGTCGATCGGCCGGTGTTCGGAAGGCCAAGACCCCGGAAGTGCGTCACGGACGACCGGGCCGGCGAGCTGTGCGGCGGCGACGTATTCGACTGGCCGGACCGTAAGTCTCCGCTGCACAGCCGCGGATGGCTATGGTGCCGCAGATGCCTGCTGTCGACCAGCCATCGACCGGTGTGGCCAGGGGCCTCGGCGCCGACTCAGCGTGGCAGCCGACGTGTTCGACGATGTCGGTACGACAACAGCCCCGCTGGCCACGTCCCCGCCTTCGCCTGTGCCACCAGATGTAACAGGCGGCCGGTACTTCGCGACCTGATCACCATGGCCAGCACCCAGCTGAAGACTGCTGACACCCTCGTAGCCGCGGTCGTGCGCCCCGCTGTCACAGTGCATGACGACGCATAAAACACAAGCGGGTGTCCTGCGGCGGGTTGTCCTTGGGCGAAGGTCCACTGGTCCGAGACGGGAGGTCGCGCTGAATGTTCCTTGAGCGGCTCACTCTGATCAACTTTCAGTGCTTTGGCCCTGAAGCGACTACGATTCGCTTCGACCGGCAGCTTACCGCGATGCTCGGCTCGAACGCCGCCGGGAAGACCGCTGCCTGTCAGGCGCTGCTGAGGTTGTTCAGCGTCGTTGGCGACCAGCGGCGTATCCGTGTCGAAGACTTTCACGTCCCCGATGACGAGAATGAGGCGCCGCAGACGAGATCGTTGACGATCGAAGCCGTCTTCGCCTTTCCGGAGCTCGCCGAGGACGCCGACACCGTGGCCGCTTCGCGCAGTGTTCCAGAATTCTTCGCGCAGATGACCGCCGATGACCAGGGGCAACTGAAGCTTCGGATCGTCCTGGATGCTTCGTGGTCGGCCGACGGCTCGGTTGCCGGAACCATCGAACACAGCCGCCGTGTCGTCCACACCTTCAACGAGGACTACGGCCAGGACTGGGTTGAGCTTCGCGACCCGGAGCGCAGCCACATCCAGATGGTGTATGTGCCTGCCACCCGCGACGGTGCACGTCAGGTCACTGCTTTCCTGCGCGGACGCCTCTGGCGCGCCAGCCAGTGGTCGGAGCCGTTCAAAGAGCACGTGGGTGAGGCCGCCGCCGAGCTCTCCGAGAAGTTCAAGGACGAAGCGGTCGTCGAGACGGTGACACGGGCGATTTCCGCGCGTTGGCAGGCGCTCCACCGCGTCGCTTCGGAGCAGAATCCCCTGTTCGAGCCGATAAGCAGGGATGTTGGCTTCCTGGTCGCGAACGCCGAGATGTACTTTGAGCCGTCCCCGACGGGGCGGACTCGATCGGCACGGGAACTCAGCGACGGCCAGCAGTCCCTGCTCCACATCGCACTCACCGCGGCGACCCTTGACCTGGAAGCAGCGATCGCGTCGGGCGAACACGACGACAGGTTCGATATCACCGCGACAGCCCTGCCGTCGCTGACCCTGCTGGCGATCGAGGAGCCGGAGAACAACCTGGCGCCGTTCTTCCTCTCCCGCGTGGTCCAGCAGCTCCTCGACGTGACCGCGTCCGGCCGTGCGCAGGCGGTCATTTCCAGCCACTCCGCGAGCGTCATTTCGCGCATCCCGCCTGCGCAGGTCCGGCACTTCCGGCTTGACGAGACCACCCGGACAACCCGGGTGTGCGAGATCGTCCTGCCCGACGACTCAACCGACGACGGCAAGTACCTCCGTGAGGCTGTTCGAGCGCACCCCGAGCTGTACTTCGCTCGCTTCGTCGTTCTCGGCGAAGGTGCCTCCGAACAGGTCGTTCTTCCAAAACTAGCCGAAGCGAGGGGCCTGCACATCGATCAGTCGTTCGTCGCCGTCGTCCTGCTCGGCGGACGTCACACGAACCACTTCTGGCGGCTCCTCAGCCAGCTCGGCATCCCGCACGCCACGCTCCTCGACCTCGACTGGGGCCGCGCCGGCGGTGGAGAAGGGCGCATCAAAGACGTCTGCACGCAACTGCAGGCGGTGGGCATCGACCCGTTCGACGGCTCCGAGGAGATCGACGGCTTCGCCTCGCCTGACGACATCGTCGACCTCGACCTCGACCAGCTCAAGCGTTGGCTCAAGCACCTTGAGAAGTCGGGCGTCTACTTCTCTGCACCGCTCGACCTCGACATGCACCTCCTGGAGAGGTTCAAGTCCGCCTATACCGACCACCTCGAGGACGGACAGCGGGGGCCGAGTGGCAGAGGCGACCCCCGTGACGCCGTTCTCGGCGATCCCGACGTACGGCCGGACGTTGCCTACTGGTCAGATGAACGGAAGACCGACGACTTGCGCTGGTACCGATATCTGTTCCTCACACAATCCAAGCCGGGCACCCACCTACGTGCCCTTTCCCACGTGGACGAGGCTGCCTTGGCCGATCTCCAGGGCCCGCTCGCACGGCTCTTGGACCGTATCGAGCAGGCGGTCGACCCGACATGAGAACCAACCCTGCCGACTGGCGCCCGCGCGATATCGAGAACCTCGAACCCGCCGCCTGGGACGCGCTACGCGCCGGTACCGCCTCGATCACCGCCGGGCCGGGTGCCGGAAAGTCGGAGTTCCTCGCCCAACGTGCCAGCTACCTGCTCGAAACCGGGCTGTGCCGTCCTCCCCAGCAGATCCTCGCGATCTCCTTCAAGCGCGACGCCGCAGCGAACCTTGGCCGGCGTGTACGGACTCGGCTGCCTGAACATGCCGACAGATTCACTTCCATGACGTTCGACGCGTTCACCAAGTCCATCGTCGACCGGTTCAAGGACCTTTTGCCGCAAGCCTGGAAGCTCCGCGGCGCCTACCGGATCGGGTACGCCAGCCAGGCCGAAGTCCGCGACTTTCTCGGCAACCTCGCCGTCGCCGGACCGCAGGAGTTCCGCAGCGACATCGCCGGCATCCGGCAAGCCGGATTCTTGACCGAGAGAATGGGCGCCTACGCCCTAGAACCCGAGCCGCGCGAACCGGCAACCGCGGTCGACTACGCTGTACATCAGTGGTGGGCACAGAAGTACCAGGCCCACGATGTCCCGACAGTCGACTTCGTCATGCTGAACAGGCTGGCCGAGCTGGTCATCCGGACAAGCCCGCAGCTCCGGCGCGCCCTTACCGCGACCTACCCTTACGTGTTCGTCGACGAGTTCCAGGACACGACCTATGCCCAGTACTCGTTCTTGAAATCGGTGTTCGCACGCGAAGGCACCACTGTCACGGTCGTCGGCGACCGCAAGCAGCGGATCATGGGCTGGGCCGGCGCACTCACCGACGCTTTCGCTCAGTTCGAAGAGGACTTCGGCGCGGAGGCGTTCGAGCTGAGCTGGAACTTCCGCTCAACCCAAGAACTGGTCGATCTGCAGCATCGCTTCGCGGCGCGCCTCGACACAACCAGCCGCCAACAGCTGTCCCAGGTTACCAGCCAGGTCGGCGAGTCTCCGGTGCAGATCTGGTCGTTTCCCACTGCCGAGCTCGAAGCCGAGTCCGTCGCGGCGTGGATCGCGGCCGACATCGAACAGTCGGGACGCGCGCCGGGTGAGTACGCGATGATCGCGCGTCAACGCGTGGCTGACCTCGAGCCCGACCTCGCGCGGGCACTCGATGCGCAGAGGCTGAAGCTTCGCAATGACGACTCTCAAGTTGGCGATCTCCGGCTCCAGGATCTCCTCAAGGACGATCTTGCGCGATTGCTCATCGGGCTGCTTCGCCTCGGCGCCACTCGAGGCGGTCAGCCGAAGGCCTGGCGTGAAGTCGTCGCCGCATTGAGCCGAGTCATGCCTAGTGACTTGAACCGCGAAGTAGGGTCGAGCGTCGACGACGCGCTCTCGACGTTTCTGGCCGACTTACGTAGCTGGTTCGCAGCCACCCCACTCGACGATGCGGTCGACGGACCTGCCGCCGATCACACCGAGGAACTCACGGACGTACTCGTCGCAAAGCTCATGACGTTTCTCAACTACGACGACATTGCTCAGAAGCGTGTCTTCGCTGACAGACCTGAGGATCTTGCGGTGACACTCGAGGCGTTCAAGATCCGTCTTTCCGGTGCCATCGGGCGTATCCAGTCTTGGGATCAGCTCGCCAGTGCGTTCACCGACGACAACGCGGTCCCTCTGCTGACCATCCACCGCAGCAAAGGCCTGGAGTATCACACCGTCTTCTTCCTCGGGCTGGATGGCGAGCAGTGGTGGGCACATGCCCGCGACACGGTCGAGTCCACCATGGCGTTCTTTGTCGGCGTATCCCGAGCCGCCGAAAGGCTCATCTTCACCCAGTGCGACGAACGTGGGGCACCGACCCGGATCGCTGACCTGTACGAGGAACTGGACCAGGCGGGAGTTCCGTTCGTTCGCATGGGGTGAGATCCGGTCCGCGGGTCAGCTGCTACGACCGTTATGACACACAATACGAGACCTCGGCGACCACATCGGCACCGCATTCTTCGAGCCTGGGCTCTGGCAGAGGCGGCAGAAGGTCAACAGAGACCATTCTCGGCGGCTGGATCCGCTGCGCGAAGATACTCCGCGCTGCGCGTACCAGCTTCACGAGCGTTCGCGATCGGCCTGCGCCCACGCCAGGAGGCTTACGGAGATTCTCGGCAGATACCGGACGCTGATACGCTCACGACACCGCCGGTCCTCATGCCGAGCGCCCTCCAGCAACTCAGCATCCACCTTCTCGCTCTCTCGCTCTGCCACGGCACCGTCCGAGTCGGCGGCACGGGCAGCTGCCCGGTAGCCGACGCCTGCAGAAGGAGTAGCCCCACCTCCGCCCAGTCGATTAGAAACAGCGGACCCACCGCATCGAACAACGCCTTCCCCACCTCACTGACGATCAGAGGCTCGGCGGCGTTCAACGCCAACTCCACCACACTCGACGCCAACAGCAACCGCCGAGCCAGCCGAAGCACCTCCACGGGGGCGCCCCGCAACGACAGGGATCGAATCGCGGCCATCGGCCCGACCGAAGCGACACTCGGCGCCGGCGGCAATTGGGCTCCGGCCAACGTGTGCTTGGTCATCTGAGGCCTACCGCGACGACCCTCTCGCCGTCAGGCATCTACAACAAGATCATTTTTGCTCCGAAAGGGTCTGCCCAGGGTCTGGTTGACACCTCACCTGTGAGGCTTCGGCCTCGCCTGGAAGGATGTCATCGTGCCCAAGCCCTACCCCCGCGAGTTCCGTGACGACGTCGTCGCCGTCGCTCGCCGCGGCGAGACCCCGTTGAAGCAGGTCGCCAAAGACTTCGGGATCTCCGAATCGTGCCTGGCCAACTGGCTGCGCGCGGCCGACGTCGAGGACGGCACCCGGCCCGGAGTGACCCGGGAGGAGTCCGCCGAGCTACGCGAGCTGCGTAAACGCAACCGGCTGCTGGAGCAGGAGAACGAGGTCCTGCGCAAGGCCGCGGCCTACCTGGCGCAGGGCAATCTGCCGGGAAAATAGCCTTCCCGCTCGTCCGTGAACTGGCCGCGGCCGGCGCCCCCGTGCGGGTGCCGGCCGCGGTGACGTGCAGGGTGCTGGGGATCTCCCGGCAGGCCTACTACCAGTGGTGCGCTGCCCCGGTCTGTCAGCGGGACTTCGACGACGCGCATCTGATCAACGCCGCGCTCGAGATCCATGCCGACGATCCGGCCGATGGGTACCGGTTCATCGCTGACGAACTCGCCCGCCGCGGGTTCACTGCCTCGGAGAACCGGGTGTGGCGGATCTGCTCGATGCAGAAGATCTTCTCGCTGCACGCCAGGAAGAAAGGCCGTTCCCGCCAGGCGGGGCCGCCGGTGCACGACGACCT
>NZ_JAAGNB010001415.1:0-23233 GCF_010550475.1 Amycolatopsis sp. SID8362 | reverse complement strand
TCGCGCCAGCTGCGCGCGTCCGCCCCGCCCGGCTCCGGCGTCCAGCGTCGCTTCGACCTGCGGCCGCGCGGCTGCGAGCCGGAGCCGTCGGAGCGGGAGCCGAAGAGTGCCACGTGTCAATCCTGCCTTACCGGGGGTCGGTCTCGCCTGCTCATCCGTGCTTTCCGGCGGAGACCGGGACGAACCTCACCCGGAACGTGACCGGCCACTGCTTCCCGGTGAGCAGGAATTCGCCGGTCCCCGGGATGGCGGCGATGCCGTTGAGCACGGCCTCCGCGTCCGCCGGGTTCACCTTGGCACGCAGCTGACCTGCGTCGATCGTGCCGGTGACGTGCCCGGTGGCCGCGTCGACCCGCAAGATCGTATCGGTGTGCCAAACGTTTGCGTAGACGTCGCCGCCGACGCACTCGAGTTCGTTGAGCTGGTCGCGCCCGACGTCGACGCTCCCGGTCACGGCGAACGTCTTCGGGTCGCGGAAGGTGAGCCGCGACGAGCCGTCGCTCATGACGAGCCGCCCGCCGTCCTGGTGGCACAAACCCCAGCCTTCGCCCTGGTAGGGCACCCGGCGCAGCTCGGCGAGGGTTTTCGAGTCGCGTTCGATGGCGACGCCGTCCTGCCAGGTGAGCTGCCAGAGCGTCGGCCCGAGCACGGTGACGCCCTCGCCGAACAGTGGCGACGGCAGCGTGGCCTTGGTGGCGGGCGGCCCGCCGGCCGGCCCGGCGGTGAGCATCGACTGGCCGGCGAGCCCGGTGCTCTCGTAGAGCGTGTCGCCGGCGAACTCGAGCCCCTCGGTGAACGCGGCGGGGTCGTGCGCCAAGGTTGAGACCACCTCGACGGTGAGCTGTTCCGGGCTGGTTTCCGGTCCGGGGGCCCCGGCGCAGCCGCCGAGCGCGGCGGCCAGCAGCAGGGTGGTGACGATGGGCGTGCGCACGTTGAACAGCCTGGCACGGGCGCCGCGGATGCGTGCGGCACAATTGGCCGCATGACTTTGCTGCTGACCCTCGACGACGGTTCCGTGCAGCGCAAACTCGCCGACGCGGTGGAGTTCGCGCGAGCTGCGGTGCTGGAGGAAGCGCCCGCGGAGCAGCTCGGCACCCACGTGGGGGTCACCCGCGAGGACGCGGTCACGGCAAGTCACCTGTTCGAGGCCCAGGTCCCCGGCTACGGCGGCTGGCGCTGGTCGGTGACGGTAGCGCTGGCGGCCGACGAAGAGCCGGTGACGGTCAGCGAGGTCGTCCTGGTCCCCGGCCCGGACGCGCTGATCGCCCCGCCGTGGGTCCCGTGGGAGCGCCGCGTCCGCGCGGGCGACCTCGGCGTCGGCGACATCTTCCCGACGGACGAGAACGACCCCCGCCTCGCCCCGGCGTACCTGCAGTCCGACGACCCGGCGGTGGAGGAGGTCTCCCGCGAGGCTGGCCTTGGCCGCGTCCACGTGCTCTCCCGCTTCGGCCGCACGGAAGCAGCCGCCCGCTGGCACAGCGGCGAGTTCGGGCCGCGTTCGGACATGGCCCGAAGTGCGCCGGATGTGTGCGGGACTTGCGGGTTCTTCGTGCAGTTGGCGGGTTCGCTGAGCGGCGTGTTCGGGGTGTGCAGCAACGACATCGCCCCGGCGGACGGCCATGTGGTGGACGTGGAGTATGGGTGCGGCGCGCACTCGGAGGTCGAGGTCGAGGTGACGTCCTCGGTCCCGGTGGCAGAGCTGGTTTACGACGACTCGCTGTTGGACTTCACGCCGGTGGTGGCGGAGGAGGCCGAGGCGAAGGCGGAGGGGGCGTCGGCGGAGCCGGAGGAGGCCGCGGAGACGGCGGTGGAGGCGAAGCCGGAGCCGGAGGAGGCGTCGGCGGAGGCTGTCGCGGAGGCGGCGAAGCCGGAGGCGCCGGTCGCGGAGGCGGCAGAGTCGAAGCCGGAAACGGCGGAGCCGGAGGCCGAGGCGAAGCCGGGCGAGTCGAAGCCGGAGGCGGTCGCGGAGGCGGCCGAGCTGGTGGAGGCGAAGCCGGAGGCCGAGGCGTCGGCGGAGCCGGAAACCGCAGAGGTGAAGGCCGAGGCGGCGGCCGTGGCGCCGGCGGAGCCGGAGGCGGAAGTCGCGGAGACCGAACCGGAGACGGCGGCGGAGCCGGAGACCGCAGCAGCCGTGGAGACGGCAGCGGCGGAGCCGGAGGCGGCGGTCGCGGAGGCGGACGTGTCGCCGGCCGAGGTGGAGCCGGAGATTGCGGCGGACGCTGAGCCGGTGGCGGCGGAGCCGACTCAGACAGAGGTGACCGACTCGGTTGCGGAGCCGGCGCAGGCCAAGGTGGCCGATGCGGCTGAGGCGTCTGGCGCCGCGTCGGAGGCTGTTGCGGCGGAGCCGGCTCAGGCCGAGGCGCCTGCTGCGGTCGTGGAGCCGGAGGTCAGCGCGGCCCAGGCTGATGCGGCCGTGGCTGAGGGCGAGCAGACGGTCGCCGAAGCTGCTGCGCCGGTCGATGGGGAGTCGGCCTCGGGTGAGGTTGCGGGTTCGCGCGCTGCGGAGAGCGCTGAGCCGGTTGAAGGTGATGTTCCTGAGCCGGCGGAAGCTGAGCCGACTCAGGCTGAGGTCACCGATGCGGTTGTCGAGCCGGTTGCCGTGGAAGAGCAGCCGACCGATGTGGGCGCCGAGCCCCACGCGGCGGAGCCGGTTGTGGTGACCGATGCCGAGCCTGTTGAGGCCGAAGCGCCTGAGCCGGCTCAGGGTGAGGTGGCCGAGCCGGCTCAGGCTGACGAGGTCGAGGACGCGCAGGCGGGGGCCGACGCTCCGGCCGATAACGCTGACCTGCCCGAAGCCATCCCCCGCGACGATGTCGCCACCGCTCAGGGGGATGGGGCCGAGCAGCGTGATGATGCCGGGCGCTGAGGCGGCCGGGGGCGATCCGTTCGATTGCGGTCGGCTTCGTGAGGCGACTCTGCGTGCTTGGCGGGACTCGCCGACGCGGCTCATCGAAGACACCAACGTCGAGCGTGATCTGCGGGTCGGGGCCTACCGGGATCGGCTCTTCGTCGAGCTGGCGCAGAACGCTGCCGATGCTGCCATGGCCGCTGGGGTGCCTGGGCGGGTGCAGGTGTCCCTTGTGGACCGGGAACTCCGGTTCGCCAACACCGGTGCGCCGCTCGATGCTCGTGGGGTTGCTTCGCTTGCCTCGCTTCGGGCTTCCGGGAAGACCGGCGAGACCGTCGGGCGGTTCGGGGTTGGGTTCGCCGCCGTGCGGACCGTTTCCGACGAACCTCGCGTCGTCTCGCGAACCGGTGGGGTCGCCTTCTCCGCCGATCGGACCCGGGAGGCTGCCGGGATCGAGGGGGACGTTCCCGTTCTGCGGTTGCCGTGGCCCGTGGACGGGGATGTGCCGGACGGCTTCGACACCGAGGTCCGGCTTCCGTTGCGGGACGACGTCGACGGCGGTGCGCTTCTCGAAGAACTCGCGCGGGACGTCGCCGATCTCCTGCTCGCGCTGCCTTGGCTGGCCGAGTTCGAGGTTGGCGGTCGCGTTTGGACTCGGTCTTCCGAAGAGGACGTCGTCGAAATTCGGGGCCCGCTAGGGGAAAACCGGTGGCTGACTCATCGCGGTGACGTCGTGTGGGCCGTGCCGATCGGGCGGGACGGCGTGCCCGAGCCGCTGACCGAAGACGTTCTGCGTGCTCCTACGCCGACCGATGACGCGCTGTCGTTGCCCGCTCGGCTGCTCGCTTCCGTTCCGGTCGAGCCTTCGCGTCGTCGGGTGCTGCCCGGGGCCGAATTGACCGCGGCGTTGGGGAAGGCTGCTGCCGAGTACGTCGGGCTTGTCCGGGCGGTGGCGCCTGAGCACCGGTTCGCGCTCGTTCCGGCGCCGGGGTTTCCGAAGTCTACTGTGGACTCCGAGTTACGTGATGGAGTGCTTGCCGCGCTCAGCAACGAGACTTGGGTGTCCACTCAGGACAAGAGTGAGGTTTCCGGGCGTCAGGCAAGGGTTCTCGACGTCGATGTTCCCGGACTGCCGGAGCTTCTCGTCGATCTCGTGCCCGGACTCGTCAAGGGGGACGTGCCGGCACAGGCGCTGAAAGCTGTTTCCGGGCAAGTGATCGGCATCGAAGAGGTGCTGGAAACGCTTACCGGTGTGGCACGGGACCCCGGCTGGTGGCGGGAGGTTTACGCCGCTCTCGCGATCGCCGTCGACTCGCACGCCGTCGCCGCGTCCAAACTGGATGGACTGCCGGTTCCGTTGTCGGATGGGCGGACGCTGCCGGGTGCGCGAGGGTGCCTGCTGGTCGAAGGGTCGGCGGAGCTGCTCGAACTGCTGTCCGATGTGGACATCCCGGGGCTCCGGCTGGTGCACCCCGCCGCGTCGCACCCGTTGCTGGAACGGCTGGGGGCCAAGCACGCCGACGCGCGGGAACTGCTCAACGCCGATCAGCTGCGGGACGCCGTCGAGCGCAGTGTCGAGGACGTGCGGTCCGGATTGGACGGTACGACGCTCGCCGGTGCCGTGCTGCGGCTGGTCGCCGACTGCGGGGATGACGCCCCGCGCTGGGTCGGCGCGCTCGCGTTGCCCGCCACCGACACCTGGCGCCGGGCCGACGAACTCGTGCTGCCGTCGTCGCCGCTGATCGACGTCTTCGACGAAGAGGTCTTCGAGGAGGACGGCGCGCTCGACGTCCTCGACGAGGACTTCGCCGGAGACTGGCCGGCCGACACGCTCAAGGCCGCCGGCGTGCTCGACTCGTTCGCGCTGGTCGTGGACGACGAGCCGCACGAACCCGACCACGACCTGCCCGACGAAGAGACCTGGTGGGACTCGCTGCCGGAGCCGCCGTCGACGCTCGTCGCGATCCGGGACCTCGACCTCGTCGCCGACGACTCCTGGCCCGCCGCGCTGCGGCTGCTCGCCGCGCGTCCCGAGACCTGGCACGCCCTGCGCGCGCCGCGGGGTCACGCCGCCTGGTGGATCGCGCAGTACGCCGTGCTCGGCGGGTTCGCGCCGAACGAATGGCGCTTGCCGGACGCCGATCTGGCCGGGCTCTACGACGAGGTTCCCGACCTCGGGCTCGGCGAGCAGCTCCTCGCGGCCGCCGGGGTGCGGGCGGATCTCGGCATGTCCACAGTGGAGGAGGCCGAGGATCTGCTCGACCGGCTCGCCGACCCGGATCGCGCGGTCGCGGCCGGGCTGGTGACCCGTGCTTACGACGCCGTCGTCGAGTCGGGGCTCGGACCGCGTGCGCCGCAAGGGGTCCGGGCCGCGGATGGGTCCGTTGTGGACGACGCGGTCGTGCTGGACGTGCCGTGGGTGGCCGGGGCGCTCGAGGCCGATCGGTACGTGGTCGCCCCCGAGGACCCGGAGCGGCTCGCCGACCTGCTCGACCTGCCGCTCGCGAGCGCCGCGCCCGCCGAAGTGACCAGCGAGGGCGAGTACGCGCCCTGGGCCGAGCTGCCCGCGCTGAAGCTTGTCGCCGACCTGCTCGGTGTCGGGCTGCCCGACGGCGGCGTCCTGGTGCACGACCCGCTGACCGTGTCGATCCAGGGCGCCGAGCACGACGTCCAGTGGTGGTCCGATGACCGGCTGCACGCGGCCGACACGTCCGAGGGGCTGGCCCGCGCGTTCGCCTGGGCGGCCGGGCGCTGGCCCGACCGGCACCTGATCACCGCGCTGCTCGACGACCCGTCACCGCGGACCTTGCTGAGCTAAAGGCGCTGGGCCGACTTCGAGCCGCGGCGGGCGGCGGCGCGCTGCCAGCCGATGATCGCCATGCCGATGAAGCCCAGCGCGAAGCCGGACAGCGCCGTCTGCACCCAGAGCCCCGATGTCGTGAAGAAGAGCACCACCAGCGCGACAGCCCAGATCGAGGTGCCTACGATCACCACCGGCGTCAGGTCGGTCAGCTTCTTGGGCAGCTCCGGCGTGTGCCGCAACGAGCCCGTAACCTCCGGTGGATTGATCGGTTCACTCACGAGGTGCAGGGTACTCCGCAGCAGCGAGAGAATGGGCAGGCGAATGGCGGAGCAGGAGACGACCCGCGCGGGGACGTCCACACTGGACCGGTTCTTCAAGATCACCGAGCGGGGTTCGACGGTGTCGCGCGAGTTGCGCGGCGGCCTGGTCACCTTCGTCACGATGGCCTACATCGTGGTGCTGAACCCGCTGATCATCGGCAGCTTTTCGAGCGACGACGCGGGCGCGCACAAGGACCTCCTCGGCGGCATCCTGCCCGTCTCGCAGGTCGCCGCGGTCACGGCGCTCGTCGCCGGGGTCATGACGATCCTGATGGGCCTGATCGCGAACTACCCCTTCGCCATCGCGACCGGGCTCGGCATCAACAGCCTGGTCGCGGTCACCATCGCGCCGCAGATGACCTGGCCCGAGGCGATGGGCCTGGTGGTCATCGAGGGCGTGATCATCGTGCTGCTGGTGCTCACCGGCTTCCGCACCGCGGTGTTCAAGGCCGTGCCGGCCGCGCTGAAGTCCGCGATCGCCGTCGGCATCGGCGTGTTCATCTGCCTGATCGGCCTGGTCGACGCCGGGTTCGTCCGCCGGCTGCCGGACGCCGCGCACACCACCGTCCCGGTGGGCCTCGGCATCAACGGCTCGATCGCCTCCTGGCCGACCGCGGTGTTCGTCATCGGCCTGCTGGTCACCGGCATCCTCGTGGTGCGGAAGGTCAAGGGCGCGATCCTCATCGGCGTGCTGGCGTCGACGGTGCTGGCCATCGTCGTCGAGGCGATCGTCAAGGCCGGGCCGTCGAAGGGCACGAACCCGCTCGGCTGGAACCTCGGCTACCCGGCGCTGCCGGACCAGGTGCTCGGCCTGCCGAACCTCTCGCTCGTCGGCGACGTCTCCTTCGGCGCGTGGACGCGGCTGCCGATCATCACCGTCTGCCTGCTGGTGTTCACGCTGGTGCTCGCCGACTTCTTCGACGCCATGGGCACCATGACCGGCCTCGCGAAGGAGGCCGACCTGCTGCCGAAGGACGGCCAGCTGCCCAACGTCGGCAAGGCGCTGTTCGTCGAGGGCCTCGCGGGCGCGGCCGGCGGGTTCGGCTCGGCCAGCTCGAACACGGTGTTCGTCGAGTCGGCGTCCGGCATCGCGGAGGGCGCGCGGACCGGTCTGGCCAACGTCGTCACCGGCGTGCTGTTCATCGCCGCGATGTTCCTGACCCCGCTCTACCAGGTCGTGCCGGTCGAAGCGGCCGCGCCGGCGCTGGTCGTGGTCGGCGCGATGCTGATGTCGCAGGTCCGCGACATCGACTTCACCGACTACTCGATCGCGCTGCCGGCGTTCCTGACCATCGTCGTCATGCCGTTCACGTACTCGATCGCCAACGGCATCGGCGCCGGCTTCGTCAGCTACGTCGTGATCCGCGCGGCGACCGGCAAGGCCCGCCAGGTGCACCCGCTGATGTGGGTGATCGCGCTGGCGTTCGTGGCGTACTTCGCGGTCGGGCCGCTCCAGGCGGCGTTCAGGTCCTGATCTTCAGGGCTTCGTCGAGGACGCCCCGGTCGCGTTCGAACTCCGCGGCCGGGGCGTCGAACCGGACCGTCACCAGGGCGTCGCCGGCGCCGAGGCCGACGACGGTCACCCGCCGCGGCACGCCGTCGCGGTCGTAGGTGAAGTCCCATTCCGCGGCGTCGATGTCGGCGATCGGGGCGTGCTCGGTGACCGTGCCGCCCTGCCGGCCGGCGACCGCCTTGAGCCCGCTCAGCACGTCCTCCTGCGTGATCGGCACCCGGTCGGTCTCGAGCAGGACGTCACCGTGGCGGTAGCTCGCGCGCTCCTTGTCGCGGCTCACGGCCCAGCCCGACGGCACCGGGATCTCGATCGCGGGACCGTCCGCGAGCCGGTAGACCTCCAGCGTCCCCTGGCCGATCGACGGCGCGGGTGACGGCGGCGGTGCGGCTGCCGGGGTGTCCGCCCGTGGCCAGACCAGCGCCGCCGCGATCGCCAGGACCGCCGCGCCGACCACGGCCGAGCCCACCAGCTTCTTGTTCATCCGACCCCCAGGCTTTTCCCTGGTGAGGACGCACGGCGCGTATTCCAGGTTGCCGCTTGACGGAGATCACCCGTGCGGGCGAAGTTTCGTAAGGTATGCTAACTATATGTCCGGCGACACGCACGAACGCTCCTTGGCGAGTCGGTTGCGTCTCGCGGTGGTCCGGCTCAACCGCCGGCTGCGGGCACAGCGCGTCGGGGACGACCTCACGCTCACGCAGGTCGCCGCGCTGTCCACCCTGCACAAGTGCGGTGCGCTGACCCCGGGTCAGCTCGCCGCGAAGGAAGGCGTCCAGCCGCCCTCGATGACGAGGGTGATCGCCGCGCTCGAAGAGATGCGGTTCGTCGAGCGGCGCCCGCACCCGACCGATGGCAGGCAAGCCATCGTCGAGTTGTCCGAGAGCGGGCTGGCCTACGTGCAGAAGGCCATCTCCGTGCGGGAGGCGTGGCTGGACCGGCAATTGGCGGAACTCGGCGACGAAGAGCGCGAAGTGCTCTCCAAAGCCGCCGAAATCATCGACAGGATGGCGGGGAACTAACCACGGTGACGGCCACGGGTAGCGAAACGAAGCGTTCGATCGAGACCACTGCTACCCGGGACACGGCGCCACCGCCGTCCGCCTCGCCGCCGTCCTCGTCTAAGCGCGGCAGCATGTTCGCGTCGCTGCGGGTCCGCAACTACCGGCTGTTCTTCACCGGCCAGGTCATCTCGAACATCGGCACCTGGATGCAGCGCATCGCCCAGGACTGGCTGGTGTTCACCCTCAGCGGCAACAACCCGATCGCCCTCGGCATCGCGGTCGCGCTGCAGTTCGCGCCGACGCTCTTCCTTTCGCTCTGGGCCGGCGTCCTCGCCGACCGCGTCGACAAGCGGCGGCTGCTGACGTGGATCCAGGCTGCGGCGTGCTCACAGGCCGTGGTGCTCGGCGTCCTCGACATCACCGGGCTCGTCGCGCTGTGGCAGGTCTACGTCCTGTGCTTCACGCTCGGCATCACGGCGTCGCTCGAAGTGCCGACGCGGCAGTCGTTCGTCGCCGAGATGGTCGGCCGGGACCAGATCGCGAACGCGGTCGCGCTGAACTCGTCGATCTTCAACATGGCCCGGATCGTCGGCCCGGCGATCGCCGGGTTCGCGATCACCTGGATCGGCACCGGCTGGCTGTTCATCGCGAACGCGCTCAGCACGGTCGCGGTGATCATCGGCCTGCTGATGATGAACCCGGACAAGCTGTTCCGCGTCGCGGCGGTACCGCGCGAGAAGGGACAGCTGGTCGAGGGCCTCCGGTACGTCCGGCGGCGCTCCGACCTGATGACCGTGATGGTGCTGGTGCTGTTCGTCAGCACGTTCGGCATCACCTACTTCAGCTCGCTGCCGATCGTCGCGGCGAACGTCTTCCACACCGCCGCCGACGGCTACGGCCTCCTTTCCACGTTGGTCGCGGTCGGCACGTTCACCGGCGCGGTGATGTCCGCCCGCCGCGGCACCAAGGGACGGCCGCGGGTGCGGCTGATGCTGGTGTCGGCCTTCTTCCTGGGCGTGTTCGAGCTGATCACGGCGTTCATGCCGACGTACCTCACGTTCGGCCTCGGCCTGATCCCGCTCGGCTTCGCGACGATGACGTTCCTCAACACGGCGAACGCGCTGGTGCAGACGTCGGTCAGCCCGGAGATGCGGGGCCGGGTGATGGGCCTGTACGTGCTGGTCCTGATCGGCGGCAACCCCATCGGCGGCCCGATGGTCGGCTGGATGGCGGACGCGTTCGGCGGGCGGTCTCCCTTCTACATCGGCGGAGCGGTTTCGGCGCTGGCCGCGGTCGTGTGCGCGGTGGTGCTGATCCGGCGGGGTGGCGTTTCGTGGCCGGTGCAGCGGGGGTTCGGGCTTCGGGTGCTGAAGCGGGCGAAGGTCTAGCGGCCGAGCAGTTGCGGTAGCAGGGACTCGGCCCAGGCCCGCAGTTCTTCGTCGGACTTCCTCGGGGACGGCCACGCGAGCTGCACCTGTTGCGGTGAGTCGTCGGTGAGCTGGATCGTCACCGACGGGTTGTCCACCGAAGCGGGCCGGCCGCCGATCGTGTCCGGCAATGACTGCTCGAGACGCTCCCTGCTCGACGCCTGGACGATCAACTGTTCGTCCGCCCGGTATGCGCACCGCCCGTCGTGCTTGGGTACGAACTCGTCGAGCGGGCGCCCGGTGGATTGGGCAAGCGCGGAGCAGAGTTGCCAGGCGATCGACGGGGTCGGCGCGTCGACGATGCCGCTACCGGGCGGGACGTCCGCCGCGTGGACCGGGATCTCGTCGCCGAGCCCGCGCGGCAGCGCGGGCCCCGGCTTGGTGATGGCGGCGACGAGGCCCTCGCCGATGCCGCGCACGAGGTTCGGCAGGTCGCGGGGCAGCTGGTCCCACACGTGCTGCTCGAGCGAAACCTCCAGCACGGGTTTGGCCCAGCTGGGTGGGCTCGCACCGACGAGCACGATGACCGCGGTCGCTTGCCTGGTGTCCGAGTAGACGGTGGCTTCGCGGCCGCCGATGGCGGTCCGCCTCGGGTTGCCGAGCGGGCGCACCAGTGCCCCGTCGCTGAGTTCGGCCTTGACCCGGAGGGTCTTGGTGACGACGGTGCAGCCCGACCCCAGCCACACTTCACGTAGGACCGAGTCGCCCAACTGCCTGGCCCACGCCTGCTCGGGCAGCGCCGAGCAGAGAACGTGGCCAGCGGTGTAGTCCGGCAGCGCCGCGGCCATTTCCCCGGTGGGCATGGGCACCTCGCGGACCGGCTCCGCGCCCGGCTCCGGCCACGGGCTGGGCAGCTCCTTCGGTGGCTCGGGCAGCGCGACGGGCCCGAAGAAGGTGCGCACGACCAGCCAGGCCCCGCCGCCGTGGACGGCGATGAAGGCCAGGACGGCGACGACGATGAGCGCCGCGGTGTGAGTGGAGTTCCCCCTTGTGTTCACGCTGTGACCGTAGCGACACGCACCGACAAAAACCGGGGGTTTCCGCAGGTAGTATCACTCGAACGAGTGAGATGTGAGTCTCCCTGGTCCGACTCTTGCCCCGAGATATGAGGTTAGGCTAACCTCATACACGTCCGCTTCGTGGTGGGAGCGGCAGTCAGTTCGGGAACGGACGGAGCCCCGGCACTGGGAACCCCAGGCCGGGGCTCTGTTCACGTCAGGGCAGTGTTCGGGCTGGGTGCCCCGCTCGTCAAGGGACTCCCACCCGGTGGGGTCGGCAGGCGCTTCAGCGGGAGACCGAAGTAGACGCGGTAGGCCGCCCGGATCGCGGCTTCGGTCGGCAGCAGGACTTCGTTCCGGATGCCGTCGACCGTCTCGATCAGCTTGTCGCCCGACAGCGTCACGCGGCCCTGGGACGTCGGGCGGGAGCAGGTCAGCGAGCGCGTGAAGTGCGACTCCGGGGAGGTCGACTGCCACCACGCCATCGGGACGAAGTCGGCCAGCGGGCGCGGGCGGCGCTCCAGCCGGTACTGCGGCTCGCCGTCCAGCAGCACGTCGACGTCGCCGTCGGGGGTGTCCAGCAGCAGGAACTCGCCGTCCGGGTCGGGCTGGGCGTCCACACCGGACAGGCGCAGCGGGTGCCGGGAAAAGCGGCCGAAACCGACGTCCACCAGCCACGGCTCGTCGAGTTCGACGACGATCGCCGCGTGGTCCAAGGGCGGGCCGAGGCTGCCGTCGGGGCGGAAGACCTTCGCCGCGTGCAAGGTCGCGGAGTAGCCGAGCTCGCGCAGCAGCGCCGCGAAGAGCCCGTTCAGCTCGTAGCAGAACCCGCCCCGGCGACGGCGCACGATCTTCGCGAACAACGCCGCTTCGGTCAGCTCGACGGGTTCGCCCAGGTGGATGCTCAGGTTTTCGAACGGGACCGTGGCCAGGTGACGCTCCTGCAGGTGACGCAGGGTCGCGAGGTCGGCCGCGGCGGGGCGCCGCACCCCCAGCCGGTCCAGATACGCGTCGACGTCCATGCGTCCAGCCAAACACCTCGACCGCACTCGAGGTCAAGCGCTGTGTCTTCCGGGGGTCAAACCCCCGGACCCCCGGCACCCAGCGACGAAAAACGGGGCCCTCCCGCGAAGGAGGACCCCGTTGACGGCGGACGCGCTCAGCCGAGCAGCAGGCCGTTGCCACCGGCCACGGCGTTGTCGAAGCGCTTGGAGATCTCCGCCCAGTTGAAGATGTTCCAGAGCGCCTTGACGTAGTCCGGCTTCACGTTCTTGTAGTCCAGGTAGAACGCGTGCTCCCAGACGTCGACCAGCAGGATCGGCACGGTCGGCAGGATCAGGTTGTTGTGGTGGTCGCGCAGCTGCTGGGTGATCAGCGTCTTGCCGATCGGGTCCCAGGAGAGCGCGCCCCAGCCGTTGCCCTGGATCGTGGTCGAGACGGCGGTGAACTGCGCCTTGAACTTGTCGAAGGAGCCGAACGCCTCGTCGATCGCCGCGGCCAGCTCGCCGGTCGGCTTGTCGCCGCCTTCCGGCGACAGGATCTTCCACCACACGACGTGGTTGGCGTGGCCGGCCAGGTTGAAGGCCAGCGTGGTCTCCAGGCCGACGATCGAGCCGAAGTCGTTCGCTTCGCGGGCGGCTTCGAGCTTGTCGAGCGTGTCGTTCGCGCCCTTGACATAGGTCGCGTGGTGCTTGCTGTGGTGCAGCTCGTTGATCTCGCCGGAGATGTGCGGCGCGAGGGCGCCGTAGTCGTAGTCGAGATCGGGCAGCTCGTAGCGGGCCATTGGCCCTCCTTCTGTCTTCGACACAAGTTTCCGGTACCGAACCTAGTAGCACACCGCCCTTCGCGGCGAGCGGGGGCGGGTGGCCGTCACAGCGTGGGAACGGCGGGCTCGTAGGTGGCGTACCCGAGGGTCCGCCGCCCGAAACCGAGCCTGCTACCTGGACTTAACTGGAGGTCAACGAGCTGTGAGGACGATCATGCGACGCGGTACTCGTCCAGCCGCCCGGCCAGTTCGTCGAAGACGGCGACGTTGCACTCGAACGCCACCAGCGTCTCGTCGATCACGCGGGCTCGTTCGGCTTCGTCCCACGGCGCGTTGTCCAGCTTCGCGCGGTACTGGTCGCGGAAACGCGGGGCGCTGCCGATCTCGTCGAAGTGGTAGAAGAGCGCGCCCGCCTCGGCCACGTCGTACTGGCGCTCCAGCACCCGGCGGATGGCCTGGCCGCCCGCGATGTCGCCGAGGTAGCGCGTGTAGTGGTGGGCCACGTACCCGCCGGCCCAGGTGGACGCTTCGCGCACTCGCTCGACGTACGCCTGTGTCGAGGCGAGCGGCGCGATCGTCGTGCGCCAGTCCGGGCCGACCAGGTGCGCGAGGTCGCGCTCGAGGTTGGGCAGCCGGCGGAGCTCGTCGAAGACGAATTCGCCCCCGACCGGGTGACCGGCCATGGTGTCGCTCGCCGCCTCGATGGCGCTGTAGACGAAGTAGTACTGGATCGCCAGCTGCGTGTAGCCCGCTTGCGACAGCTCGCCGCCGAGCAGGGCGCGCATGTACGTCGAGTAGTTCGCCTTCTCGTGGACCTCGAGCGTCGACGCGCGCAGCGTCGCCGAGAACGGGCGGGCGTCCGTGGTCACCGACATGGGCAGGCCTCCCGGCGATCGATCTGACACGCTGTCAGAAAGATCGTAGGCCACAATTCCGGCTTAGGCTACCCTAAATCGACGCGCCGACCGCCCGCAGCACGAACCGCACCGCCGCTTCGACGACGTCGTCCAGCTGCTCGGGCGGGCCGTCGACCAGGGTCCGGTTGCCCAGCGCCGCGGTGATCATCGGGATCAGCACGTCCGGGTCTTCGGCGGGCCAGCGCCCCAGGTCGACGCCGCCGGTGAGGATGGCGCGCAGCCGGTCGGTGATCGGGTCGGCGTGCGCGCTGATCCGCCGGTACGCCGCGGGCGCCAGCGCCGACGCGAGCGCCGTGCCCGGCGGCATGTGGTACTCCGCCAGCACCCGCAGCTGCAGCCGGACGAAGGTGGCCAGCTGCTCGGCCGGATCGGCCTGGGCCTCGACGGCTTCGGTCAGCCGCATGACGTACCGGGCGGCCTCGTCCTCGACGAAGGCGACCAGCAGGCTTTCCTTGTCGGGAAAGTGGTTGTACAGCGCGGTCCGGCCCACGCCGGCGGCCGAGGCGACGCCGGCGAGCGTGATCGCGTCGAAGCCGCGTTCGTAGAGCTGCGCGCGCAGGACGTCGAAGACCCGCGTCCGCACCTCGCGCCGGTGGGCCTCGAGCGACTCACCGAGAATCTTCGGCATCGGCCCAGGCTAGCGCTCAATCGGCGATCGGCCAGGTGTGCACCGGTTCGCCGGCCTCCGACAGCTCGAGGTACCGGCCCAGCATCAGGCTCAACGCGGCTTCCCGGTCGAGTCCGCGGTCCTGCGCGCGCAGGACGTAGTCGCGCTGCCAGGTCGCCCCGGTGCGCCGCGCGAGGCAGCGGCGTTCGACGATCCCGAGGTAGCGCTCGCGGGCTTCGTCGGAGACGTCGGAGCGGCGCAGCCCTTCGTGGGCGAGCGGCAGCAGCACGCGCAGCGCCAGCTCGTCCGGCGGGATCCAGCCGATGCCCGGCCAGTACAGCTGCGCGTCGAACCCGCGGCGCGCGCCCGCGTAGAGGTTTTCCTCCGCCGCCTGGAAGGACATCTGGCTCCACACCGGGCGTTCCGCCTCGGCGAGCGCGCGCTGGGCGCCGTAGAAGAACGCCGCGTTCGCCACCGTGTCGACGACCGTCGGCCCGGCCGGCAGCACGCGGTTCTCGATCCGCAGGTGCGGCAGGCCGTCGACGACGTCGTACACCGGGCGGTTCCAGCGCCAGATCGTGCCGTTGTGCATGCGCAGCTCGGTCAGCTTCGGCGCCTGGCCCGCGTCGAGGGCCTCGATCGGGTCCTCGGCGTCGGTTTCCGGGAGCAGACCGGGGAAGTAGCGGACGTTTTCCTCGAACAGGTCGAAGATCGACGTGATCCAGCGCTCGCCGAACCACACGCGCGGCCGCACGCCCTGGTTCTTCAGCTCTTCGGGCCGGGTGTCGGTCGCCTGCAGGAAGAGCGGGATCCGCGTCTCGTGCCACAGCGCCTTGCCCAGCAGGAACGGCGAATTCGACGCCAGCGCGATCTGCAGCCCGGCGAGGCACTGCGCCGCGTTCCAGTGCGCGGCGAACTCCTCCGGCGCGACCTGCAGGTGCAGCTGCACGCTGGTGCACGCGGCCTCGGGGAGAATGGATTCGGCGTAGCTGCGCAACCGTTCCGGCTGCTGGCCCGGCAGCGGCGCGCCTTCCATCGCGAGCACCGTGCGCTCGCCGCGCGCGGCGAAGATCTGGTCGTTCAGCGTCGCGTAGCGGGCTTTGTTGGTGAGCCATTTCTGGTCGAAGTGCTCGTGCTTCAACGTCGGCAGGATGCCGATCATGGCCAGCGCCGACCCGGTGTCCCGCGCTTTGGACGCGGCGGTGCCGAGGTACGCGCGGAGGTCGTCTTCGAGCTGCAGCGCCGAATCGCCGGCCAGCGGCCGCGGCGGCACGTTCAGCTCGATGTTGTGCTGGCCCAGCTCGGTGGTGAACGACGGGTCGTCCAGCGCCTCCAGCACGGCGGTGTTCGTCATCGACGGGCGCAGCTCGTGGTCGACCAGGTTCAGCTCGACTTCGAGGCCGATGTTCTTGCGGGGGAACGAAAAACTGCCGTCCGTGAGCATCCGGGCCAACGTGTCCAGGCAGCGCTGCACCTTGCGGCGGTACCGCCCGCGGTCCAGCGTGTTGAACGATCGAGCCGCGAGGTCCATCCCCATGACCATCCCTGCTTCGTGCGTCGGCGTGGAACTAGGACGTGTTCCAGGTCCTGGCGGACAACCGTTACACAGGCGATGCACCCGTGCTAGCGGCCAAACTGGTGCTCTCCGTCACGACCGGTTAACCGAAAGCAAAATGGCCCCGTTCGTACCACCCGCGCCGGGACGTTCGGACCAGTCCGGCGCCCGGCAAGCGGGTGACAGACTGGGCGGATGGGCGTGATCCACATCGACGATTCCGGCGACCCGCGGGTCGACGACTTCCGCGACCTGTCCACTGCGGACCGGCGGCCGGACCGGCCCGGCGGGCGGGGGTTCGTCATCGCCGAAGGCACCGTCGTGGTGTCCCGGCTGCTGGCGTCGCGGTACCGCGTGCGGGCCCTGCTCGGGGTCGAGCGCCGGTTCGCCGAGCTGGCGGAAGAACTCGAGGGAATCGAGGCGCCGCAGTACGTCGCGTCCGCGGAAACGATGGCCGACGTGGTCGGGTTCCACCTCAACCGCGGGATCCTCGCCGTCGCCGACCGGCCGGCGCCGCTCACGGTTTCCGAAGTCGTCGACGGCGCCGATACCGTTGCCGTACTGGAAGGCGTCGGCGACCACGAAAACCTCGGCGCGCTCTTCCGCAACGCGGCCGCGCTCGGCGTCGGCGGGGTGCTGCTCGGGCCCGGCTGTTCCGACCCGCTGTACCGGCGCAGCGTGCGCGTGTCGATGGGGCACGTGCTGCGCGTGCCGTTCGGGCACCTCTCGGACTGGCCGGGCGGGCTCGACGACCTGCGGGCGCGCGGGTTCGCCGTCGCGGCGTTCACCCCGCGACCGGGTTCCGTCCCACTCCGTGAACTGCGCGCGCACGCGCCCGGACGGGTGGCGTTGCTCTTCGGTGCCGAGGGTCCCGGGCTGACCGAAGCGGCGCTGGCGGCGGCGGATCACGCGGTGCGGATACCCATGCCGGCCGGGGTCGACTCACTGAACATCGCGACCGCCGCCGCGGTGGCCTTCTACGAACTGGCCCCGGGTGGCTAAGGTGATCCCCTGGTCTGGGCGAAAGGACACCATGGAGCTGCGGATCCGCGGCGAACGCGCCGTGCTGGCCGGTCCCGGCGGGGAGCACGCGCGCGAGGTGGACCCGCACAAGCTCGCGATCGGCGCCGACCTCGCGCAGGCCCTGCACGAGTGGGCGCGCGTCGCGGCCGCCGTGTCGGCCGAATCCGGTGAGGAAGCGGGCGCGGTCGTCTCGCAACGCGGCCGTCAGCTGGCCGGACGGCTCGCTTCGGTGATGGGCACGACCGTCCGGTTCGTGGACCCGGTGACGGGCGCGGACACGGTCGTCGAGCCGCCGCCGCGGGAGCCCGAGCCCGGCCACCGGCTCCTCCGTGCGGTGCTGGGCCCGGTCGGGCCGCCCGGCGAACCGACGCCGTGGCTGACCGGGCTGACGGTGTCGGCGTTCATCGCGGCCGTCGTCGTCATCGCGATGCTGGCGCTGGCTTCGACGCTGGCCAGGGAGACGAGCGGGTGGCTGGCGCTGGTGGCGGCGGTCGTCGTGACCGCCGGGATCGCGCCGTCGCTGTGGCTGGTGCGGCGCACGCCGATCCTGCGGTGGGCGGCGTACGGCGCCGCGGGTGGCGTGGTGATCGCGTGGATCGGCGTGCTGGTGATCGCGTTCGGCGGCGCCTGATGAGCGCGCCGCTCGACGCGTTGCGGAAGCTGTGTCTCGCCCTGCCCGAAGCGACCGAGCGGCTCAGCCACGGGACGCCCGCCTGGTTCGTCCGCGGCAAGAAGACGTTCGTCATGTTCCACGACGACCACCACGGCGACGGCAGGCTCGCCTTCTGGTGCCCCGCTCCGCCCGGTGCGCAGGAGGAACTCGTGCGCACCGAGCCGGAGAGGTTCTTCCGGCCGGCGTACGTCGGGCACCGCAGGTGGGTCGGCGTGCGGCTGGACGTCGACGTCGACTGGGGCGAGGTCGACCGGATCGTGCGCGAGGCCTACCGGCAGGTGGCGCCGAAGACGCTCGCGGCGCTGGTGGACTAACCGCGCTGCGAACGAACCCCGAGCAGCACGTCCTCCCAGGACGGCACGATCGGGTGGTTCTTCTTGGCCTTCGGCCGCGCCTGCTCGGCGGTGTCCTCTTCCGGGTCCGCCGGGACGCGCGGGATCTCGCGGGTGTCGTCGTCCGGGTCCGGCTCGGCCGACGGCAGTTCGGCGCGCTCCGGCGCGACCGAGTCCAGCGTCGGCTGGAACTCCGCCTCCCGGGCCGGCTCCAGTGCGCGGACCGTCCGGGGCGGGCGGTAGGCGTTCGGGTCGAGGAGGACCTCGGCGTTCTCGTCGAGCGCCGTGACCGTGCCGCCGTGCGCGCCGGGGGAGAACGCCCAGTGCGCGCGGTTGTCCGACCGGCCGGCCTTCCACTGGAGCACGACGACCCAGCGGCCGTCGTCGCCCTTCCACGAGTCCCAGGTGGCCTGCGAGTAGTCGTGCCCGCGGACGCCGAAGCCGTACGCGACGACCTCGCCGAGCGTCTGCACGTCGGGCCCGTCTTCGCGGACGGGGTGGGCGCTCTGCGCCATTTCGGCGGTGCGCGAGCGCTCCAGCAGGACGGGGTAGGCGAAGCGTTCGACGCGCTGCACCGAAATGCCGGCGCCGTTCGCGACCTGCTCGACTGACTCGCCGGCGCGGATTCGCGCCTGGATCTCGCGTGGCCGCATCTGGCTCTCCAACTCGATTTCGATCTGGCCGAGGCGGGTGATGTCCCCCCGCGCAGCCGCGCGCAGTCGCTCATCGGCCGGGAGCAGGAAGCGGGTGCGGCTCGCCGGGTCTTCGAGCACGATGGACTTGCCGTCCTCGTGCAGCCCGACCACTCGCAGCGCCCGCATTGTTTTCGCCTCCCCGATCTTCTTCACCGTTGTGGTGCCCACGTTAGAACGGCGCGTCGACTTGACGTGCGAGGCGCGCCGAGTCCGTGCCGAACTGCCCACTGTTCATTTCGCGACGCTCACATCATGGGTCACCCAGGTCAGCGGGTGCTGTGTGACACGCCGGACACGGTCAGTCACGATCGAGTGGATCAGGACGGCGGGGCGGCTGAGTCGGGGTGCCCGAACGACGTGAATGACTCATTCATGTCGCTGGGCGGCAGGGCGCCGGCAAAGTCGGGCCGGCGAGCGGGTGACCGGCCACAGAGTCGCCTGGCCGCGTGGTCTGCCCGGCGTAGCGGGGATGTTGTGAAAGGGTCGTTCATGTCGTCTGGCGACATGAATGAGTCATTCACTACGTTCCGCGGCAGAGTGCCGGCTAAGTCGCGCTGGTGAGCGGGTGACCGGTCGCGGGCTGGTGGCGTGGTGTGCCCGGCGTCGCGGGGGTGTTGTGAAAGGGTCATTCATGTCGTCTGGCGAGGTGAATGACTCTTTCATGACATCGCGGATCGGCCGTGCTGCCCGACTTTGCCGGGACCCGGTCGCCGGACGACATGAATGAGTCATTCACGTCGTCGGCGGCCGGGCGGTCGATCAGGACGGCGGTAGGCGGACCGTCACCGTGAGGCCGCCGCGCCGGCCGGGCTGGGCCTCGGCGAAACCGCCGTGGGCCTGGGCCACCGACCGCACGATCGACAGTCCCAGACCCGCGTTGCGCGTGTCGCCGGTCCGCTCCGACCCGACCCGGCGGAACGGCTCGAACAACGTCGGCACCGCCTCGGGCGGCACCACCGGCCCCGAATTACGCACCTCCAGGGCCGGATCGCCGCGGACCTCGACGTACACCCAGCCGCCCGAAGCGTTGTACGTGATCGCGTTGACCACCAAGTTGGTCACCAGGCGCTCCAGCAGGACCGGGTCGCCCGCCACCACCCGCGGCCGCAGGCGTGTCTCGACCGTCACGCCCGCCGACGACGCCTGGGCGGCCGTCGCCCGGACCACCGCAGCGACCACCTCGTCCAGCCGGACCGGGGTGCGCGCGTGCAGGCCGCGGTCGCTGCGGGCGAGGACCAGGAGACCCTCGATCATCCGTTCGCTGCGTTCGTTCGTGTGGAGCAGGTGCGTGCCGAGCTTCCGCAGCTCCGGCGTCACTTCCGGGTCGGCCATCGCCACTTCGATCAGCGTCCGTTGCACGGCGAGTGGCGTCCGCAGCTCATGGGAGGCGTTGGCGACGAACCGCTTCTGGCTGTCGAACGACTCCGCGAGCCGGTCGAGCATGCCGTCGAACGTGTCCGCCAGCTCCTTCAGCTCGTCGGGCGGGCCGTCCAGGTTGATGCGGCGGTCGAGCTTGCCCGCTTCGAGCCGCCGGGCCGTCGAGGTGATGTCGTGCAGCGGCCGCAGCGCGCGGCCGGCCATCAGCCAGCCGAACAGGACCGCCAGGGCGGCCGTCACCACCAGCGCGATCCCCGAGCCGACGAGCAACGTCGACAGCGTCGACGACCGGTAGTCCGCCAGCGATCCGCTCAGCAGCCGGACCGCCACGCCCGACGACGGCATGGCCGTGTCCGCCGGGACGCCGTAGGCCAGCTCCGCCGAGCCGACCGTCGTCGACGCGACCCGCGCCGGGTCCGGCAGCGTGCTCTGCACCAGCAGGTAGTTGATGACCACCAGGACCAGTCCGGCCAGCAGGAACAGCCCGCCGTACCAGGCGGTGAGCTTCGTCCGGACCGAAACGCCGTTCACGGGGTGCCGAACCGGTAGCCGGCGCCGGGGACGGTGCCGATCACCGGCGGGTCGCCGAGCTTGCGCCGCAACGTCATCACCGCGACGCGGACGGCGTTCGTGAACGGGTCCGCGTGCTCGTCCCACGCCTTTTCGAGCAGCTCCTCGGCGCTGACCACCGACCCCTCCGCCCGCATCAGGACCTCGAGCACGGCGAACTCCTTCGGCGAGAGCAGCAGGAACCGGCCGTCGCGGGCGGCCTGGTGGCGGGGCAGGTCGAGGACGACGCCGTCGCGTTCCAGCACCGGCGGCAGCGCCGGCCGCGCGCGCCGCGACAGCGCCTGCACCCGCGCGACCAGCTCGGCGAACGCGAACGGCTTCGTCAGGTAGTCGTCGGCGCCGAGGCCCAGCCCGGCCACCCGGTCGGTGACGTCGGCGGCCGCGGTCAGCATCAGCACCCGTGCTTCGCCGCCCGCCCGGACCACCGCGGCGCAGACGTCGTCGCCGTGCACCCCCGGCAGGTCGCGGTCCAGCACCACGACGTCGTAGCCGTGCACGCCGACCCGTTCCAGGGCCTGCGTGCCGTCGTAACAGACGTCGACGGCCATCGAAAACCGCCGCAGCCCCTCCGCGACCGAGTCGGCCAGCAACCGCTCGTCCTCCACCACCAGCACCCGCACCCGCCCAGTCTGCGCAGGGAGGCCATAAGGACCGCATAAGCGGCGTCGCTTAGCGCGCCCGAATCCCCCGATCCGTAGACCTGGTACCCGACCGGAACGAAAGGAGCGAGCCGATGCGGACACGGATCGTCGTCGCGGCGATCGGGGCGGCCCTGCTGCTCGCGGGCTGCGGCGGCCAGGGGGACGACGGGTCGAAGGTGGCGTCGATTTCGACGCCCCCGAAGTCGGGCGGGCCCACCGCCGCCGACAACAGCGGCAAGAGCGACGAAGACAAGATGCGCGAGTTCGCCAAGTGCATGCGCGAGCACGGCGTCGACATGCCCGACCCCAAGCCGGCAGGCGACGGCAAGGGCATGGCGGTCACCCTGGGCGGGGACGGCGCCGACGTTTCCAAGATCGAAGCCGCGCAGAAGGCGTGCAAGCACCTCATGCCCAACGGCGGCGAGATGAAGCCGCCGAGCGCCGAGGAGCTCGACAAGATGCGCAAGGACGCCAAGTGCATGCGCGACCACGGCGTCGACATGCCCGACCCGGACCCGAGCGGCAAGGGGACGATGCGCGTCGGCGGGCCTGGCGACGACCCGAAGAAGTTCGAAGAGGCCGCGAAGGCGTGCGGCATGGGCATGAGCGCGAAGGCGGCGCCGGCGAAATGAGTCACGTCACCGAACTCAAGCCGCGTCGTCGCGGCCGGACCCGCTGGTTCGTCGCGGCCGCGGTCCTCGTCGTCGTGCTGGGCACCGGCTCCGTCGTGATCCTGACGCGGGTGTCGAGCGCGACGCCGGTCAAGGAGGCCGCGCCGCCGCCGGTGGAGACGGCTGAGGTCGTCAAGACCGACCTCAGCGAGGAGGAGGAAGCCGACGGCACCCTCGGCTACGGCGACGAGGAGCCCGTCCAGGGCCGCAAGCCCGGCACGATCACGTCGCTGCCCGCGGCCGGCGCCAAGATCGGCCGCTGCCAGGCGGTCTACGGCGTGGACGCGAAGCCGGTGCCGCTGTTCTACGGCACGCTGCCGTTCTACCGCGACCTCGCCACCGGCGCCGACGACGGCGCCGACGTCAAGCAGCTGGAGGAGAACCTCAAGGCGTGCGGCTTCGGCGGGTTCGGCACGCCGGACAAGAAGTTCACGTCGGCGACGGCGGCCGCGCTCAAGAAGTGGCAGAAGTCCCTCGGGCTCGAGCAGACCGGCGCGTTCGGCCAGGGTGACGTCGTGCTCGCGGCGGGCGAGGTCCGGGTGTCGTCGCTCGCCGCCAAGCCCGGTTCGCCGGCGCAGGGCGAGGTGCTCAAGACGACCGGGACCGTGCGGTCGGTGCGGGTGAAACTGGAGGCGGCCAAGCAGGACCTCGCCCAGCAGGGCGCGAAAGCGGCCGTGACGATCAACGGCAAGACGACGACGGGCACCATCACCGACGTCGGGCGCACCGCCGTCGAGGGCAAGGACGCCGCCGGCAACAACGACGGCAAGCCCACGATCACCGTCACCGTCCGGCTCGACGACCCGGCGGCGGGCGGGACGCTCGACTCGTCGCCGGCGAGCGTCCGATTCACCAAGGACGTCCACCAGGGCGTGCTCGCGGTGCCGGTCGGCGCGCTGCTCGCGCTCGCCGAAGGCGGGTACGCGGTCGAGGTCGACGAGAACGGCAAGCGCCGGCTGGTGGCCGTCCAGACCGGATTGTTCAGCGGCGGCAAGGTCGAGGTCACCGGCGACGGCCTGACCGCGGGCATGCGGGTGGTGACGACGTCGTGACACCCGTGCTGCGCGTGCACGACGTCACGCGCACCTACCCCGGCGGGGTCGCCGCGCTCGACGGCGTCTCGCTTTCGCTGGAGGACGGCGAAATGGTCGCGATCGTCGGGCCGTCCGGGTCCGGCAAGTCGACGCTGCTGCACCTGATGGGCACGCTCGACCGGCCGTCGTCGGGGCGGATCGAGCTGCACGGCCACGACGTCGCCGCGCTGCCGGACCGCAAGGTCTCGGCGTTGCGGTCGCGCTGGATCGGGTTCGTGTTCCAGCAGTTCTTCCTGGACGAGGGGATGAGCGCGGTGGACAACGTGTGCACCGGCCTGCTCTACGCCGGGGTGCCGCGACGGCGGCGGCGCGACCGGGCGCTGGCCGCGCTCGACCGCGTCAAGCTGGGGCACCGGGCGTGGCACCGGCCCGGCGAGCTGTCCGGCGGGGAACGCCAGCGCGT
>NZ_JAAGNB010001363.1:0-30470 GCF_010550475.1 Amycolatopsis sp. SID8362 | reverse complement strand
CCTCGGCGTCCCGGACCCGGTGGCGGCGCTGCGGCGCCTGGACTGCGCCCCGTCCGCGATCCGCACGTCGGCGTCGACGGTCGACGCGGGCTCGCTGGTGGTGACATCGGCCCAGGAGGAGTTCCGCGCCGGCGTCGACCGCGCCGAAACCGGCGGCAGCGCGGAAACGTTCGGCACCTGGGCGGACACAGTGGATGGTCAGTACAGCGCGGCCGTCCGCGCCGCCGCCGCCACGGCCGCGCTGGGCGCCCGGATCGCCTCACGCCTGGACGAACTGGCGGAGTCGGCGGCGACGGAGGTGTGCGCGATCGCGTCCGCCGCGTCGACGTCGGTGGCCGCAGTGCTGACCGGCGACCGCTCGGCCGAGGTGGTCAGCGACGTCAGCACCGCGTGCACCGCCGTGCTGCGAACGGTCTCCGCGAAGGTGGCGTCGCTGTCTTCGCTGGCGGAGGAGCTGGAGCCGTTGACGAGCCCCGCGGTCGAGCTCAGCTGAAGTGTTCGCGCGCCCAATCTTCGAAGGGCCGCGCGGGATGCCCGGCCACCTTCGCGACGTCCAGCGAGACGGGCTCCGGATCGTCGACCAGTGACGCCCAGTGGGCGAGCGCGCTCGTCGCGAATTCCTCACCCATGTACTGCGCCAGCTGCGTTTTCGCTTCCTCTGGTGGCTGCTCTTCCCACCGGACGGGCGTTCCGAGCGCCTTGCCGATGATCTCGGCCTGGTCGGCTTGGCTCAGTGCTTCCGGACCGGTGACGAGGTAGATCTCCTGGCGGGGGTCTCCGGTGAGCGCCTTGACGGCCATGTCGGCGACGTCGCGTTCGTGGACGAGCGACCGTTTGGCCTGCCCGTACGGCGCTCTCACGACGCCGGTTTTCGCCTGCTGCGCCCAGCCGAGGGTGTTGGTGGCGAGGCCGGTGACGCGCAGGAAGGTCCAGTCGTCGGTGACGGCTCGGATGGCGGCCTCGACGTCTCCCCAGACACCGCCGTCTTCGGCCGACATCGCGGAGAGGTAGACGATTTTCTTGCCTTCGAAGGGTTTTACGGCTTCCTCGATGCCTTCGGCGGTGAAGAAGGGCCAGATGAGGTAGACGGCATCGACGTTTTCGGCGGCTTCGGCGGGGTCTTTGATGTCGCCCACGACGACCTCGACCCCTTCGGGCGCCTTGGCGGGGTCGCGAACGAGCACCCGCACGTCGACGTCCTTCAGCCCGGCGACGACGTGCCGCCCGGAGTGGCCGGTGGCTCCGGTGACGAGAACCTTCATCGAGTGCTCCTTGATCGGTGGTACCGACCACGGTCACACTTCAAGTTCCCTTCAAGTCAAGCCACGCGAAACCGGTTGTAACAATCCCCACTCGGTCGGCGACCCAGCACGCACAGCGAGGAGGTCCAAGTGCGGGAGTCACACCATCGCCCGACATCGGTTCGCGCAGCCGCTTCGCTCATGGCAGCGGTGATGTTCGCGGCCGGCTGCGGCAACAATTCCCTGACGAATACCACGCCCGGCGAAACCGCGCAGACAACATCGAGCCCGCCGGCCACCACCGCCACCCAGCCGAACTTCACGGGCATAGTATTGGCGACTTGCAGCGGTGGCTCGTCGGAGACATTGACCAGCATCAACCCGACGAACGCCGTTCAGGCCACCCGGCATTTCACCCTGGCACCGGGGGATTCCGCCGCGATGGACTGCCTCGCATCGGTTCCGACCGGCCAGGTGCTTCGCCAGCAGTTCAACCGGGACTTCACCCGTATGGCCGTCTCGACCATCGGCATGCCCGAAGGCGGCACGCACATCGGTTACGTGGACCACGACGTGCCCAACATCTTCACCAATCTGACACCACCAGCCGTCGGCTACGCAGATCCGCCGAACCAGAAGGTTCCGGTTTTCAACCCGGCAACCGGGAGGATTTGGTTCACGAGTCCCGAAGGCACCGGGTCGGTAGATCCCGATATCGGCCCACGAAGTTCGAAGATCGAATCCGCCGCGTCGGCACAAGGCACCGGAAGCGAGGATCAGCACGCAGAAATCTTCTACTTCACCCCGGATGGGAAGCTGCCGATCGGTTTGGCGACCGGTGCGTACAACATCTACTCCCTCGATGGGAAGACCGAAGTCGACTACTCGATCAACTACCGGATCGGCAACGAGGGGCAGGTCGACAATTCGATACCTCTTGCCGAGCTCTCGGACGGCTCGGAGACTTGCTGGCCGAAGTGGTTCATGACCGCCGACGCGTTCCTCTGCCTGCCAACCGATCGCACTCAGATATTCAAGATGACGATCAGCGCCGATCGCAGGAAGATCGTCCAGACCGCACTACTGCCAGGAACTAGGCAGCCGGTCAGTGACGTGGTCGCGAATCCGACCGGCACCGAAGTGGCGTTCGTCTCCTCGATGAGTGGCAGACCGGCCCTCTACACCGCGTCCACCATGGGGGACAGTGCACCGAAGAAGATCACAGACCTCGCCAGCGAGGACGGCCGTCCCATCGACTGGGTCCAGTAGTCCACGCCAACTCAACGGACCCCCGGCCAGCTGGGCTGACCGGGGGTCCGGATGAGAGCGGTGGCGGTGGGATTTGAACCCACGGACGGGATTAACCGTCACACGATTTCGAGTCGTGCTCCTTCGGCCGCTCGGACACGCCACCGCCGAGAACAATACCGGAGGGTCCGGCGTCCGCTCACGAGGGGTCGCCTGCGCCGCCCGAACGCCGCCTGACCTGGGCTCCCGGCGCCGGGCCGCCAACTCAGCGCCGCGTCGCGAAGTACGTCTCGAGCAACCCGGCGCACTGGTCCACGAGCACCCCGCCGTGGACTTCCGGGCGGTGGTTGAGACGTCGGTCACGCACCACGTCCCACAGCGACCCCACCGCGCCCGTCTTCGGCTCCCACGCGCCGAACACCAGCCGCGCGATGCGAGCCAGCACCAGGGCGCCCGCGCACATCGTGCACGGCTCCAGGGTCACCGCCAGGGTGCAGCCCTCCAGGCGCCAGCCGTCGCCCACCACGCCCGCCGCCGCGCGCAACGCGAGGATCTCGGCGTGCGCCGTCGGGTCGCCGAGCTCCGTGCGGGCGTTGCGGGCCGCCGCCAGGGGGCGGCCGTCGGGGCCGAACACGACCGCCCCGATCGGGACGTCCGTGCCGGGGGCGCGCGCCGCTTCCAGCGCCGCCTCCACGGCCTCGGTGTCGGACGGGCGTCTCAGAGCTCGTCCAGGAGCTTGGCGAACTCGCTGCCGAACCCGCAGCGCTGCGCGACCATCTGCAGCTGCTCGTCCGGGTAGAGGTCGACCTCGCCGACGATGACCTCCAGCTCCGGCGCCGGCAGGCCGAGGTCCGCCAGCAGCCCCAGGTCGCCCTCGGGCCAGACGGAGTCGTCCTCCTCGTCCGGCGGGTCGACGCGCAGGACGTCGAGGACGTCCGCCGCGATGTCGTAGTCCAGCGCCGCCGCCGCGTCCGAAAGCAGCAACGACGGCCCACGCGGGCTCGGCCGGACGATGACGAAGAACTCGTCGTCGACCGCCAAGAGCCCGAAGGCCGCACCGGTGGAACGTAGTTTGCCCAGCTCCGTGATCGCCGCGTCCAGTTCGGTCAACGCCCCCGGGTCGAGCGCACTGCACCGCCACCGACCGTCTTCCCGGACCACGGCCACCGCGAAGCCCGTGACCGGCTCATCCACCGCCATGCGCACACCGTATTCCGCTGCCCGACCGAACGCACGCACGGTGCGCCCGAAGCGCCGCATGGGGCACTATCGGGACCATGACCGGCCCCACTGACCTGCCCACCCTCCCCGGCACCCCGTTCGCCGGGCTGCTCGACGACGCGCGAGCGCTGCAAGACCGCACCGTCGCGCTCCGCCGCGCCGTCCACCGCCGGCCGGAGCAGGGCCTCCACCTGCCGCGCACCCAGGCGGCGATCCGGGAGGCGCTCGCCGACCTGCCGCTGGAGATCACCGAGGGCAAGGCCACGACGTCGCTGACGGCCGTCCTGCGCGGCGCCCGGCCCGGTCCGGCCGTGCTGCTGCGCGGCGACATGGACGCGCTGCCGCTGACCGAGGAGACCGGGCTCGACTTCGCGTCGGAGGACGCGGAGTCGATGCACGCGTGCGGGCACGACACCCACGTCGCGATGCTGGCGTCCGCGGCCCGGCTGCTCGCCGGGCGGGCGGATCAGCTGGCCGGCTCGGTCGTGTTCATGTTCCAGCCGGGCGAAGAGGGCCACCACGGCGCCCGGTTCATGATCCACGAAGGCGTGCTGGACGCCGCCGGGACGCGGGTCGAGCGCGCGTTCGGCGTGCACATCCTGGCCAACGCGCCCAGCGGGCTGCTGCAGCTGCGGCCCGGCCCGCTGATGGCGTCGGCGGACTCGTTCACCGTGCGCGTCACCGGCAAGGGCGGCCACGGCTCCGCGCCGCAGCACACGATCGACCCGGTGCCGGCGGCCGCGGCGATGGTCGGCGCGCTGCACACGATGATCACGCGCCGGGTCAGTGTGTTCGACCCCGCGGTGCTCTCGGTGACCCGGATCCAGGCCGGCACGACGTCCAACATCATCCCGGAGACCGCCGAGCTCGAAGGGACCATCCGCACGCTGTCCGAGCAGACGCGCGCACTGGTCCGCGCCGAGCTGCCCAAGGTGTGCGAGCAGGTCGGCGCCGCGTACGGCTGCCGCGTGGTCGCCGACGTCGAGCCGGGCTACCCGGTCACCGTCAACGACGACCGGATCGCCGCCGAGGTGCTGCGCCTGGGCGCGACCGTGCTGGGGCCGGAGAACGTCGAGCTGCTCGCCGACCCGCTGATGGGCGCCGAGGACTTTTCCTACGTCCTGCAACGCGTTCCGGGCGCGTACGCGTTCCTCGGCGCGTGCCCGCCCGGCGTCGACCCGGCCGAGGCCGCGGCGAACCACTCCAACCGCGTCGTCTTCGACGAGGACGCCATGCCGAGTGGCGTCGCGATGCTGGCTGCTTTCGCCTTGGACTCCCTCCGTTAAGGCCCGGTGCGCGACGGGCGGCCGTCTTCCAGGTGGCCCGCGAAGCGGCGGCGCCACCCCGGGACCTCGAACGCGACGTCGTACCAGCCGTTGCGCGTCGGCACGGGGAAGTCGCGCGAGCCACCCGGCGGAACCACGACGTCGTTCAGCGTGACCGGCGACGGCCCGCTGTTGGTCACTGTCACCCGCAGCGCGGGCGTGCTCACGAAGGTGACGGCGGCGTCGAGACCGGGACCGCCGGAGGCTTCGACGACGAAGCCGTTCGGGCCGTGGATCGCGATGTCGTACGCCCCGCCGTGCGGGATCCGGCCGGTGACCTCCCCGTTCGGCGGGACGTCGAAGCGCTGCGGCGGGCCGCCGGCGTGGTAGGCGTACGCGGCCAGCTGCAGCGCCTGCGTCCCGTGGTTGGCCAGGTGCAGCGTCAGCGTGTTCGGCTCGACGGACGCCCACGCGACCGGCTGGTACGACAGCGGGCGCGCCTTGGCCGTGCCGGGCTCCTGCACGAGCGCGCCCGGCCGGACCCGGGGCTTCGGCAGCTTCGGCTGCCTCCGGTCGGCCTCGGCGCGCAACGCGTCGGCGTCCGGCAGCAGCGGGATCGTCGTGTCGTGCGCGCGGAAGTCGAAGCAGCTGGTCAGGTCGCCGCAGATGGCCCGGCGCCACGCCGAGATGTTCGGCTCGCGCACCCCGGTCCACGTCTCGAGGAAGCGCAGCACCGACGTGTGGTCGAATACCTGCGAGTTCACCCAGCCACCGCGGCTCCACGGCGAAACGACGGTCATCGGCACGCGCGGGCCCAGCCCGATCGGCGCGGGCGCCCCGGACGGCTCGCCCTTCTCCGGCCGGTTTCCCGGCAGGTACTCGCCGGGGGTGCCGGGTGGTGGCACCGGCGGGACGACGTGGTCGAAGAAGCCGTCGTTTTCGTCGTAGTTGATGAAGACGACGGTGGATTCCCAGAGCTCCGGCTTGTCCCACAGCGCTTTCAGCATCCACTGGACGTAGGCGGCGCCGTCGACCGGGCGGGCGGCGGGGTGCTCGCAGTAGCCGTACGGCGCCACGACCCAGGACACCGCGGGCAACGTGTTCGCCGCGCAGTCGGCGAGGAAGTCGGCCAGCACGTGGCCGACGTCCTTCCCCCGGCCCGAGTCGGGCTTGAGTTCCTTGCGCAGGTTCGCGCGCTCGGCCAGCCGCCGCTTCACGGGGTCCGTCGAGTGCAGCGCGTCGTGGTAGTTCCGGAACAGCCACAACGGGTTGTCGCCGTAGTCGCCGACGAAGTGCTCGGGGACGCCGCGCTCTTCGTCGTTCGCGTAGATCCGCCACGAGACGCCCGCCGCCTCGAGCCGTTCGGGGTAGGTCGTCCAGCGGAACGAGGGCTCGTAGTCCGGCGCGTTGCGCGTCGCGGGGCCGCCGGCGACGCCGTCCGGGTCGATCGTGCCGGTCCAGTGGAACAGCCGGTTCGGGTGCGTCGGGCCCTGGAGCGAGCAGAAGTAGTTGTCGCACAGCGTGAACGCGCTCGCCAGCGCGTGCTGGAACGGGATGTCGTCGCGCGTGAAGTACCCCATCGTCATGGGGCTCTTCGCCGCGATCCAGCCGTCGTACGCGCCCCCGTTCCACGCGCGGTGCGTGCTGTTCCAGTCGTGCGGCAGCTCGCCGAGGTCCTGACCGTCCACAACGGACGTGTCGATCCGGAACGGCAGCACCGGGTCGCCGTCGCCGCGCTGGCGGAAGACGTCGCGAAGCGCCGCGCGGTCGCCGAAGCCGCGTACGCCCGCCATGGTGCCGTAGTAGTGGTCGAACGACCGGTTCTCCTGCATCAGCACCACGACGTGGCGGACGTCGTCGATCGTGCCCTTCCGCGACGGCGGGGCGCACGCGGCGGACAGCGCGCCGGCCACGGTGACCGCGGCCGCGCCGCCCAGCACCGTGCGCCGCCGGATCCGGCTCATGCCCACCTCCTCGTCCCCAGGTCAGCGGCCTGACCGGAGTACCTTTCCCGCCGAGAGAGGTGAAGCCATGCTCAACTCAGCGGAATTGGTCGCCTTCGCACCGTCGAGCGACCTCGAGCGCTCGCGCGCCTTCTACACGGATGTCGCCGGGCTCGAGTTCATCGAGCAAACCCCCTTCGCGGTCGTGTTCCGGAGTGGCCGGACGATGGTGCGCGTCACCGCCGTGGCCGAGTTCACGCCGCAGCCCTTCACGGTGCTCGGCTGGGCGGTCACCGACATCCGGGCGGCCGTCACCGAGCTGCGTGGCCGCGGCGTCGAGTTCCTCACGTTCGACACGCTGCCACAGGACACCGACAAAATCTGGACCGCGCCGGGTGGCCGGATCGCGTGGTTCCGCGATCCCGACGGCAACGTGCTGTCGCTGACGGAGTTCATTGGCAATTAAACAACAGTGTTGATTTAATAGCGGCATGACCGACGCCGACGCCCTCGCCCAGCTCGCCGAGCAGGAGGAACGCCTCCAGTTCACGAAGTTCGACAACGAGACCGCGCTCGCCCTCGGCCAGCAGCTCCTGGCGGCCGCGCGCGACCGCGGCCTGCCGGTGACGATCTCCGTCCGCCGCAACGGCCAGCGCCTCTTCCACGCGGCCCTGCCCGGCACGTCGGCCGACAACGACGCCTGGATCGACCGCAAGAGCCGGGTGGTGGACCGCTACGGCCACAGCTCCTTCCTGGTCGGCACCCAGTTCCGCGCCACGGGAGGGTCGTTCGAGGAGGACAGCCGCCTGGACCCGGACCGCTACGCCGCACACGGCGGGGTGTTCCCGGTGCTGGTGCGCGGCGTCGGCCCGGTGGGGACGGTCGGCGTGTCCGGGCTGCCGCAGGCCGAGGACCACGCGTTCGTGGTCGAGCAGCTGGAGCTGTTCCTCAGCCGCTCCTGAGGTTGCCGAGCACGAACTCGGCGGTCTTCAGGACGCCGCCGCAGCGGTCCTTGTCCCAGTAGACCGAGGGCGCGCCTTCGCCGCGGTAACTGAAGATCAGCATGTCGGTGTCGGTGACCGCGACGCCGACAGCGCAGTCGTTCGCCCCCGACGTCTCGTGGAAGATCGCGGCCGGCAACCCGGAGACCGACACCTCCGTCCACGAGTCCATCGCACCGGCCACGCGACGCGGCGTGTCCTTGAGAGCCGCGAGCGTTTTGGGTTCCGTGAGCGGCTTCAGCACGGAGACGGCCGGCGACTTCCCGCTCGTCCAGACGCAGCCCACCGCCTCCTCGGTGGACGACCTGCGCGGCGACACGATGTCCGGCGGATCGGCGACGACGGCGGCGACCTGCTCCTTGGTGAGCAGGCCGCACGGATCAGTGTCGAACTTCGCCAGGTCGACCGGCTGCCGCACCGGCGTCAACGGCAGAGCCGGACCGGTTCGCGCCGGGGACGGCGGCTCGGGGAGGGTCTTTTCCAGCCCGGATGGTCCACAGGCGGTCAGCAGCGAACCGCCGAGGAGCGCGGCGAGAACCAGCGGGGACAAACGCATTCGCATCGTGTTCACTCCGGCCAAGCCGACGGGTCGACCCGCCACTGCCGCTGGTTGTCGATTCCCGATCCGCCGGGGAGTTCCGGGATCTCCGGGAAATCGGTGACGGTGCGGACCATGGTGTTCGCTTTGCCCCAGAAGTCGGACATCTTCGACTCCGAGTCCGCGAGCAGGTCGACGAAGTCCTTGACCAAAGTGCCGAAAGCCTCGACGACCGTGTCGATGACGTCTCCCGCCGTGAACATGTCCACGACCGGGATGACCGAGGTCACCGCGGCGATGATGAGTTTCAGGTCGATCTTGGCCAGCTCGGCGGCGCAGGTGCCCAGGAACTTGATCGCCGTCGCGTAGGTGTCGACGACCATGTTCGTCAGCTCGGTGAGAATCGAGGACACGGCACCGACCGCGGTGTTCTGCTTGTCCAGCGCGTCGTTCACAGAGTTGGTGTAGGTGTTGAACTGGCTGGCGGCCCGTCCCGACCACGTGCCGCTGACCACCTGGACGGCTACGCCGATGTCCGCCCTGGCATCGGCCAGCGTGCTGACGGTCGCGAAGTGCTCGGCCAGCTTCTGCACGCTGAGCACATTCCCCAGCAATTTGGTTCGCATGTCGTCCAGCAGCTGCAGGATGTCGTTCCGCCCGAAGATGTCGGCGATCTGCCGGACCTTGGCGTCGGAGTCCTCGGGATAGGGGGCCGGCGAATGCTGTGTCTGCGCCCCGGAGGCGGTTGCGGTGACCATGGTCAGTTCAGCCTTCTTCCTTCGCGCGCAGCCGTCGATAGTCTTCTTCGTCCTGGGTCTCGTAGTAGTCGGCTGCCTTGTCCAGCGCTTCAGCCAGCGCAGTGAGGCGTTCGGCCCCTCGCTCGCTCTTCTCCCGCAGGCTTTGGATCGCCGCGTTGAAGACCTCGACGATGCCCGATCGGACACCGAGCATTCCGACGTCTTCGTTGCGAAGGGTCAGCGGCGCGAGGTCTCCCGACGCGAACTTGGTGATCTTTTCCCGCGCCGCGAAGACTTCGTTGGTAGCCGCTCGCAACGCTTGCGGGTAGACCTCGAAACCGGAGTCACCGCCGAGGGGATCGAACCCGCCACTCGTCATCGTGCCCCCACCTCCCGCGCTGCCGCGTCGACCATCGTCTTGCGGCGGGTCGATGCCGCCGATTCGGCGTTGCAGATCGCGCGTAGCACGTGGCCGGCCAGGCTGGCACCGGTTTGCGCGGTTACCGCCTCGCGGACGAGGTCGACCGATACAAGACCACCCGAGCCGTCGACCGTCACCGTGCCCAGACCGGCACCGATGTTCAGGACCAGCGGCAGGCTCGAGCCTGCCGCGGCAGCCTGCTCCACGGCAGCCAACCGGGCGTCGATCTCCTTGGCCAGGTGGTAGAGCTCTTCTTCGCGGTTCACCAGCGCCCGCCTCCTGATTCCGGTTCTTCGTCGGTCAAGAAGTCGAACTCCTCGAAGCTCTCGTCGTCGGGTTCCGCTTGACGTTGAACGGGCTCGCGCGCGGGAGCAGGCGGCTCCTGCGGCGCGGCAACGGCCGCCGGGGCCGGCGGCCGGAGACCGAACAGCGCGTTCAACTGCGGTAGCGACGCGGCACGTGCGGCGTTCCGTGCGTTGCGGACCGCTTCGGCGATGCTGAGACCCAGCCTCTGCGCGTGCGGCCCGTGCAGAGCTCCGTCGTCGATCCGCAGGTCGAGTAGTTTCGTCTGCCCGCTCACCACCGCGGTGACCAGCTGATCGCTTGATTTCCCGGTGTGCCGGGCGGCCGCGAGCCGCCCGTCCAGTTCGGCGGCCTGCCGCTGCAGCAGTCCGAGATCGCGGTGAGGTGCGGTCATGACCGCATCACGGCGTCGTTCATCCCCAACCCCCTACTCCAGGTTCCATCGCTATGACGGAACGTGCCCGGTCAGCACCCTACTGCCGACCACCGACAAACCGAAAAGAAGTGGCACGCGCTGCTACCGTCGATCCCATGAAGCGCGCATTGACGACGACGCCGGAGAGTGTCCCGGCGCGCTGAACCACGCATTCCAGCCCGGGGCGGTCGCCCCCGGGCTTCGTCTTGTGGTGCACCGCCTCGCCTTCCCGAGGAGTCCACGTGCACGACCACCGCAAGCTCGGCCGCGAACTCGGCCTGTTCGGTTCCGACCCGCTGATCGGCGCGGGCCTGCCCTACTGGCTGCCCGACGGCGCGATCGTCCGGCACAGCCTGGAGGAATACGTCCACGCCCTCGAACGGCGCGCCGGGTACCGGCACGTCCATTCGCCCGTGCTCGGCAAACGCGAGCTGTACGAGATTTCCGGGCACTGGGCGCACTACCGCGACGACATGTACCCGCCCATGGACGTCGGCGGCGAGCAGCTCGTGCTGCGGCCGAGCCTGTGCCCGCACCACGCGCTGATCTACCGGTCGCGCGGCCGCAGCTACCGCGAACTGCCGCTGCGGATCGCCGAGCTCGGCGGGATGTACCGCAGTGAACTGTCCGGCGTCCTCGGCGGGCTGGGCCGGGTGCGCGCGATCCAGCTCAACGACGCGCACGTCTTCTGCGCTCTCGACCAGGTCGAAGCCGAGGTCGACGCGGCGCTCGCGCTGATCCGCCAGGCGTACGGCGCGCTCGGCATCAGCCCGGCGCGCTACCGCCTTTCGCTGCCCGGCGACGGCGGCAAGTACGCGGCCGGGAATTGGGACCGCGCCTCGGAAATCCTGCGTTCCGTGCTCGACCGGAGCGGGCTCGCGTACGACGCCGTCGAAGGTGAAGCCGCTTTCTACGGGCCCAAGATCGACGTCCAGATCGCCGACGGCGCGGGCCGCGAATCGAGCCTGTCCACCGTCCAGGTCGACTTCCACCAGCCCGCGCGGTTCGGCCTCGAATACGTCGGCGCGGACGCGGCGAAACACCGGCCGGTCATGGTGCACCGCAGCATCATCGGCAGCGTCGAACGCGCGATGGCACAGCTGATCGAAGTGCACGGCGGCGCGTTCCCGGCCTGGCTCGCGCCGGTGCAGCTGCGGCTGCTCCCGCTTTCGGAAGCCGAACTGCCGTACGCGCGCGAAGTCCTCGATCGCTGCGGCGACCTGCGGGCCGAGATCGCGGCCGAGGGCAGCCTCGGCGCCCGGATCCGGGACGGGCGGCTGGCACCGTTCCAGGCCGTGCTCGGACCGGAGGAGGCCGCCTCGGAGCGGCTTTCCCTGCGGTTGCGCGACGGGAGCAGGCTCGACGCGCAGCCGTTGGCCGACGCGCTCGCGTGGGTCAGTGCCGAGAGCTCGCCGCCGTCAGCCAGTCGAGGGCCGGGGTCAGGCTTTCCGGCTGGGCCCAGCCGTTGATCACCGCGAGCAGTTCGAGGTAGCGCTCACGGCGTGGGTCGTTGACGGCTTCGAGCCAGTCCCGCAGTTCGCGCGGGTCGCGGCCGAGGCCGTCGACGATCGACGCCGCTTCCGGGCTGTCCGGGGCGATCCCCGCGTCGAGCGCCTGCGTGACGGCGACGCGGACTTCGGCGGCCAGGTCGCGACGCAGACCGCCTTCGTGCTGGTCGGCGAGCCGGCGCAGGGCAGCGCGGAAGTCCTCGTCCTGCATCAGCTCGGCCAGCGCGATCCAGGCGTCGACCTGTTCGGTGGTGGGGTTTTCCGGCAGTTCCGGGGTCAGCGTCCGGGCGACCCCGGCCAGGGCGGGACGGTCGCCCAGCGCTTCGGCGAGGAACTCGCCGATCAGGTGGCGACGCTCCGCTTCGGACAGCCGGGCCAGTTCGTGCACGAGTCTCGTCTCCTCCGTGGTCGAGCCGCGGCCGGCGATCGCCGTCAGCACCGCTTGACGCAGGCGAAGCACGCGGATTTCCGCTTCCAGCGCCGCCGCGTGCTTCGCCGCGATGTCGGCGACCTCGACTTCGCCGTCGGTGATCCGGCGGATCGTGGCGAGGTCGAGGCCGAGTTCGCGCAGCGTGCGGACGAGGCGGAGCCGGGCGAGCGCGGCGTCGTCATAGCGGCGCTGACCTGCGGTGTTGCGTCCGGACGGCGGCACGAGACCGCGGTCCGAATAGAACCGGACGGCCTTGATCGTCAGCCCTGTCCGCCTCGCCAGCTCGCCGATCGAATACCGCATGCCCTCAGCCTGGCAGCTCCCCTCGGGGGAGCCGCAAGCCCGGTTTCACCCCATCGTGTCGATCACGTGTTCGACGATTCGCGGTAACGTGGATCACATGAGCCCACGAGCACCCCCGACCTTCAGGTCTCTTCCCGGATCCGGGTGACCAGCTGGGTCGGGTTCACGAACCGCAACGCGACGAGGAGGAGCAGGAGCATGGAACCCGTGTAGATGGTCGCCATCGCGTCCACCGACTGGTTCGCGCGGATGCCCGCGGCGAACACGGAGTTGTACAGCGCCACCACGAGGGTCGTCGAATCCGGGCCGGCGGTGAGGAACGTCAGCTCGAACATCCCGACCGTGCGCACCAGCACCAGGATCGACGCCGCCAGGATGCCCGGCAGCAGCAGCGGGCCCAGGATGCGGGTGAACACCGACGCCGTCCGGGCGCCGGACATGCGCGCCGCGGCTTCGATCTTCGGGTCGATCTGCTCGATGAACGGCGTCATGGTCAGCACGACGAACGGCACCGACGGCACCAGGTTCGCCAGGATGACGCCGGTCGTCGTGCCGGCGAGGTGGACCTTGTACAGCACCGTGGCCAGCGGGATGCCGTACGTGATCGGCGGGATGAGGATCGGCAGCACGAACAGCAGCATCACCAGGCGCTTGCCGGGGAAGGACCGGCGGGCCAGCGCGTAGGCGGCCGGGACGCCGACCGCCACCGACACGGCGATCACCACGAGAGCGACTATCGCCGTCGTCAGGAGGACGTCCGAGAGGCCGAACTCGCGCCACGCGTCGGCGTACCAATGGGTGGTGAAGCCGTCCGGGAGCCAGGTGCCGAACCACTGCTCGCCGAACGAGTCGACGACCACCGAGAGCACCACGCCGGCGAGGTTGACGAAGAAGAACGCGACGACGGCCCAGACGACCCAACGTCCAGGACGCGCGACCCAACCGGTCATCCCTTGCCTCCGGTCGCTCCGCGGTACAGCGTGGCGCGCCACGCCATGACCAGGCCGATCACGATCAGCATGACCACCGCCATGAGCATCGCGACGGCCGAGCCCATCGAGTAGTCGTACTCCTCGAACGCGGCGTGGTAGGCCGCGATCGAGATGACGCGGGTCTCGTTCGCGGGGTCGCCGACCAGCTGCGCCGAGGGGAACACCGAGAACGCCATGACGAACGACAAGCAGAAGGTGATCGCCAGACCGGGAGCCAGCAGGGGCAGCGTGATCCGCCGGAAGCGCTGGACGCCGTTCGCGCCCAACGTCGCGGCGGCCTTCTCCAAGGAGGGGTCGATGCCCGAGAGATAGGACAACGTCAGCAGGAAGGAGAACGGGAAGCCGGTGATCACCAGTGACAGCAGCACGCCGGTGTAGTTGTGGATCAGCGGCAGCGGCTGGTCGGTGATGCCCAGGACCGTGAGCACCTTGTTCAGCCAGCCCGCCGGGCCGCCGTACATGATCAGGCCCTGCGCGGTGAGCACCGTGCCGAGCGTGATGGGCACGACCAGGATCGTGGTCAGGAGGCGCTTGCCGCGGACGCGGCCGCGCAGGACGTACGCGATCGGGATGCTGGCGAGGACGTTGATGAACGTCGCGGGCAGCGCGATGCCGAGCGTCGTCCAGATGGTGCCGCGCAGGTAGGGGTCGCCGAAGAACCGGGCGTAGTTCGCGAAGACGCCGCCCCGGCGTGGGGCGAAGGACAACTGCAGGCCGTAGAGGAAGGGGTACAGGAACAGGCAGGCGATCACGAGCAGGCCGGGAACCAGCAGGAGCAGGGTGCGGTCGACGCCGCGTTCGGCCAGGCGATGCCGGAGGGCCGGGCGGGCCGTCGTCACGGCGGTCACGGCGCGAACACCAGGACGCGCTCGGCCGGGACGCCGATCTTCGCGGCGTCGCCGGGGGCCAGGCGCTTGTCCGTCCGGAAGTAGACCGGCACCCCGGTCGGCAGCCGAGCGGAGACGGACAGCTCGCGGCCGTGGTACTCGACGATCTCGATCGTGACGTCGAGGGCGTTCTCCGCGCCGTCGCCGACGACGAAGTCCTCGGGCCGGATCGCCACCTTCGCGGGGCCTTCCGCGAGCGAGCCGCGGTTCGCGCCGGTCAGGCGGACGCCGTCGCCTTCGACGGTGACCGAGGAGCCGGCGGTGCCGGTGACCGTCACGTCCAGGAGGTTGCGGTAGCCCATGAAGGAGGCGACGTAGCTGTTCACCGGCTGCGCGTAGACCTCCTCGGGAGTGCCGACCTGCTGGACCTCGCCCTCGCGGAGCACCACCAGGCGGTCGGCCAGCGACAGGGCCTCCTCCTGGTCGTGGGTGACGTAGACGGTGGTCAGCCCGAGCGTCTGGTGCAGGCGGCGGATCTCCATCCGCATCTCGAGGCGGAGCTTGGCGTCCAGGTTGGACAGCGGTTCGTCCATCAGGACCACCGGTGGCTCCAGCACGACGGCGCGGGCGATGGCGACGCGTTGCTGCTGGCCGCCGGAGAGCTGGGCCGGGAACTTCGCCGCGTGCTCCGTGAGCTGGACGAGGCGGAGGGCTTCGTCCACCCGGCGGCGGGCTTCGGCGCGGGCGACCTTGCGCATCTTGAGGCCGAAGCCGACGTTCGCGCGGACGGACAGGTGCGGGAACAACGCGTAGTTCTGGAACACCATCCCGAACCCGCGCTGCTCCGGCGGGCGGCCGTCGATGCGGGTGTCGTCGAGCCAGATGCTGCCTCCAGTCAGCGGGAGCAGGCCGGCCAGGCAGTTGAGGGCGGTCGACTTGCCGCAGCCGGACGGGCCGAGCAGGGCCACGAACTCGCCGCGCGCGATGGCGAGGTCGAGGTCGCGCAGGGCATTCGCGGTGCCGAAGCTGCGGGAGACCCCGTCGAGGCGCAGCTGCTCGAACGTCACTTCTTGCCGACCTTCGAGCCGCCGACCAGCTGGTTCCACTTGTCGAACGCCTTGACCTGCTGTTCGGCGGGCAGCGACGTCTCCTTGGGGTACTGCGCGATCCACTGCTCGTACTCCGGGCGCCCGAACTGCTTGATCGTGTCCTGGCTCTTCTGCGGCGCCATCTGCAGGGTGACGTCCGTGACGGCCGGGCCGGGGTAGAAGTAGCCGTCGTCGTAGGCGATCGCCTGCTGGTCCGGCTTGAGCATCCACGCGATCAGCTGGAGGATCGCCGACTCCTGGTCGGGCGAAAGACCTTTGGGCATCAGGGCGTACTGGGCGTCGGTGACCCAGTGCATCGGCTGCATGATCGCGGTCTTGACCGTGTTCGGCACGGTGCCGAGCTTGCGCGGGTTGATGTCCCAGCCGGTCGTGGACATGATCATGTCCACCGAGCCCGAGGCGAGGTTCTTCATCGTCTCGGTGGTGCCCGACGGGTAGTACTTCACGTACTTGCCCAGCTCCTGCAGGAACGCCCAGGTCTTGTCCCAGCCCTTGTCCGGGTCCTTCGGGTCCTTGTCACCGAGCAGGTACGGGAGTCCCATCAGGAACGTCCGGCCCGGGCCGGAGTTGGCCGGCTGCGCGTACTGGAACTTGTCGGGGTGCGCCTTGGCCCAGTCGAGCAGCTGCTGCGGCGACGCGGGGGCGGCGGGCACCGCGCCGGGGTTGAACTCCAGGAGCGGGCCGGAGGGGTAGTAGACGACCTCGACGCCGTAGCCGTTGGCGAGCTCCTGCATCTTGGCGGCCGGCTCGAGGTAGTTCTGCATCAGGTTCGGGAACCGGCCGGCGAAGTCCGGGAGAACCTTGGCCAGGGTGCCGTTGGCGATGCCGGCGGAGAGGCCGTCGGTGCCGCTGAGGACCAGGTGCGTCTGGGCGACGCCGCCGTCCTGTTCGGCCTTGAGCTTGCCCGCCATGCTCGGCGCGGGCGCGGTCGAGTACGTGACCTTCGCGAGCACTTCGGGGTGGGCGGCCTTGAAGTTCTCGATCATCTGCTTGGTGAGCTGCAGGTTGCCCGCGACGTCGAGGATGTTCAGCTCGACCGGCTTGCTCGGCTTGTCCGGCACCGCCTGGGGATCCGCGGCCTGGCCGCCGCCGTCACCGCCGGGGGCGCCGCACGCCGCCAGGCCGGCGGCGAGGCCGGCCGCCAGCAACATTCGTCGGAATCGGAAGCCGGTGCGACGGTGCATGGCTGCTCCTGGGTCCGTGATAATGTTGTGCGCCGTATCGTATATCAGATAGGACATGCCAGTGGCCACGTTCGAGGAGCAGAAGCACCGACTCTCGGGCGTGGTGGCCATCCCGGTCACGCCGTTCGACGCCGAGGGCGCCGTCGACGCCGGGACGTACGCGAAGCTGGTGGACCGGCTGGTCACCGGCGGCATCGAGGTCGTGACGCCGAACGGGAACACCGGCGAGTTCTACGCGCTCGACGCCGCCGAAGCCCGGCAGTGCCTGGAAATCACCGTCGAGGCCACCGCGGGCCGGGCCAGCGTGCTCGCCGGAATCGGGCACGACGTCGCTTCGGCGACGCGGGCCGCGACCCACGCGCGGGATGCCGGCGCCGACATGATCATGGTCCACCAGCCCGTGCACCCGTACGTCTCCGGCGAGGGCTGGGTGGACTACCACGCGGCGATCGCCGGCGCGGTGCCGGAACTCGGCGTCGTGCTCTACCTCCGCAACCCCGCGATCGCCGGCGAACAGCTGCGCGCGCTGGGCGAGGCGGCGCCGAACGTCATCGGCGTGAAGTACGCGGTGCCGGATCCGGTCCGGTTCGGCTCGGTGGCCCGCGACGCCGGGTTCGAGCGGTTCGTCTGGATCGCCGGCCTGGCGGAGCTTTCGGCGCCCGGCTACTTCGCCGTCGGCGCCACCGGCTTCACTTCGGGGCTCGTGAACGTCGATCCGGCGACGTCCCTGACGATGTTCCGCGCACTGTCCACAGGGGACTACCCGGCGGCGATGGCGGTCTGGGAGCGGATCCGGCCCTTCGAAGAGCTCCGCGCGGCGAACGGGAACGCCAACAACGTCAGCGTGGTGAAGGACGCCCTCGCCCAGCTGGGCCTGTGCCGCCCCGACGTCCGGCCGCCGAGCCGGTTGCTGACGGCGGCCGAACGGGAGCGGCTCTTCGGGCTCCTGTCCTCGTGGGGACTGTCCTAAAGCTCCATCGGCAGGCCGAACGACGGGAAGACGGCCGGGACGAACGTCGTCACCTCGGTCACCCGGTCGCCGTCGATCGACAGGGTGTTCAAGCCGAACGCGCGGAAGCGGCCGTCGTGGCGCAGGTACGTCGCCACGGCCGGGCCGCCGTTCGCGCGGGTCGGCCGCATGCGCAGCTCCATCGGCACCGAGCCATGCAGCACCGGGGCCCAGCCTTCGAGGACCGTCGCCAGGCCGCCGTACCAGGTCGGTTCCGGACCGTCGTGGCCGCCGGCGCCCGGCTGGTGGCTGCAGCGGACGTCGTCGCTCAGCACGGCCGCGATGGCCGTGTCGTCCGCGGCCGTGATCGCCGCGATGTAGCGGGAGACCACCGCGCGCTCCTCGCCGCTCGACTCGACGCGCCACTCCGTGCGCCGCGCGGGCAGCTGCTCCTTCAGCTCGGCTCGCGCACGTTGAAGCGAACTGCTCACCGAAGCGGGGGTTGTCTCCAACGCGGCCGCCGTCTCCTTCGCCGACCAGCCGACGACGTCGCGGAGGATCAGCACCGCGCGCTGCCGGGGCGAGAGGTACTGGACGGCGGCGAGGAACGCCAGCTCGACCGTCTCGCGGGCGATCGCCACGTCCAGCAGGTCGTCCGGCGCCGGCTGCAGCCACGGGACCGCCGCCGCCGGCCGGGGCGCCAGGTGCGAGCCGGACGCCACGGGCAGGTCCACCGCCGGGACCACGCGCGGCGTGCGGTCGAGGAAGTCGAGGCACGCGTTCGTGGCGATCTTGTACAGCCAAGCCCGCACGCTCGCCCGTCCCGCGTACTGCTCGCGGCCGCGCCAGGCACGCAGGAACGTCTCCTGCACCAGGTCCTCGGCCTCGTCGAGCGACCCCAGGAACCGGTAGCAGTGCACCCGCAGCTCCCGCCGGTGCTGCTCGGTCAGTTCGGCGAACTCGGTCTCGTCCATCGTGTCGGTAACCATGCCCGGTGTGACGGCGCCCGGCATCGGAAATCAACTCTTCGCAGGTCAACCACGGTGTGGCCGAAGTTACTCGCGCGTCAAGGACGAGTAAGCGACCGGGCACCGGCCGTCAGGACCGCGTTCGCGGGGGACGCCCGGCGGCGCGGACGGCGGTGTCCTGACGGGGTCCGATCCGCCGTGATGCCCGGAGGCACCCGTGACGCTCAGCGAGCTTCTTCCCAGCCTCGGCTGCGAAGCCGCCGATCACCTCGAGCCAGGAGTCTGGCCGCGAAGCACCCGACTCGGCGAAGACGGCGAGCTACTCTTCGCCGGCGCGCGAGTCAGCCACCTCGCCGCCCGCTTCGGGACGCCGTCCTACCTCATCGACGAGCAGCAGGTCCGCGACACCGCCCGCGAGTACCGCGAAACGCTCCCGGACGTCGAGGTCGCGTACGCGAGCAAGGCCCTCTGCACCCGTGCCGTGCTGCGCTGGGTCGCCGAGGAGGGGCTGTCGCTCGACACCTGTTCCGCCGGGGAGATCGCCGTCGCCCGGTCCGTCGGCTTTCCCGCCGAGCGCATGGTGCTGCACGGCAACGCGAAGACGCCCGAAGACCTGAAAGCCGCGCTCGGGTACGGCGTGCGGCGGATCGTGGTCGACTCGCTCGACGAGATCGAGCAGCTCGGCGCGCTCGCCCACGGCGGGCAGCAGGTGATGATCCGGGTGACGCCGGGTGTCGCGGCCGGGGCGCACGCCGCCATCAGCACCGGTGCCGAGGGGCAGAAGTTCGGGTTTTCGCTGCTGGACGGCGTTTCCGACAACGTCGACGCCGCCACCAGGGCCGTGCTGGCGCAACCCGGGTTGCGCCTGGCCGGCCTGCACTGCCACATCGGTTCGCAGGTTTCGCGGGTCGACCGGTACGAAGCCGCCGCGCGGCGGATGGCCGAGGTGCTCGTCCGGCTGCGCGACACCCACGGTGTCACGTTGCGGGAGCTCGACCTCGGCGGCGGGCACGCCGTGCCCTACGTCGGCGGCGAGCCCGCGTTCGACCTCGGCGGGTATTCGCGACGGCTGCGCGTGGCGCTCGCCTACGAGTGCGCGGCGCACGATTTCCCGTTGCCCCGCTTGACGATCGAGCCGGGCCGGGCGCTCGTCGGGCCGGCCGGGATCACGGTGTACCGCGTGTGCGCGGTCAAGCGCGGCAGCCACACGTTCGTCGCGGTCGACGGCGGCATGAGCGACAACGCGCGGCCGTCGCTCTACGGCGCCCGGTACACGACGCGCCTGGTGGGCCGGCGCTCCACCGCGAAGCGCGTCCCGATGACCGTCGTCGGCAGGCACTGCGAAGCCGGTGACGTCCTGGCCGACGGCCTCGCGCTGCCCGCCGACCTGCGCGCGGGCGACCTGCTGGCCGTGCCGTGCACCGGCGCGTACCACCACTCGCTGGCGTCGAACTACAACCAGGTCGGCCGCCCGCCGCTGGTCGGCGTGAAGAACGGCGTCGCGACGCTGCTGGTGCGCCGCGAAACCGAGGAGGACCTCAGCCGCCGCGACCTCGGCTAGTCGCTTCCAGCCCGGCGAGCAGCACGCCGAGCGCGTACCGGAAGTCCTCCTCGACCGTGGACCCGGCGCGTTCGCGCAGGCCACGGGCCAGCAGCGGGAACGGGAACGCCGCCGAAGCGATCGCGGCGGCTTCCTCCTCCGGCGGCAGCCGCGTCTGGTCCTCGACGGCCCGGCCGAGCACGAAGTGCACCAGCAGCCCGGACGCGCGGGTCGCTTCGCCGAGCGGGAAGCCTGCGTCGTGCAGGACGCCGGTCGCGCGCTCGGCGAGTTCGCCGAGCGCGCGGGCCACCCGGAGGTCCGCGCCGAGCGCGACGCGGGCGCCGTCGCGGTGCGCGAGCAACGCCGCATGCAGCGCGAAACCCGCGTCCTCGAGCCACTTCAGCCACGGACCGGACGCGGGCAGCCCGGCGACGACGGGTGCCACGATCGCGTCCGTCAGGTGGTCGAGCAACGCCCGCTTGCTCTCGAAATGCCAGTACAACGCGGGCGCTTTGACGCCGAGTTCCGTGGCGAGCCGCCGCACGGTCAGCTTGTCGAGACCCTCGTCTGCCAGCAGTTTCAGCGCGACGCGCACCGCGTCGGCGACTTCCAGCGGCATGCTCCTCCTTGACGCCTTAACTTGTTAAGGACATCCTAGCCCTTAACAAGTTAAGGAGAAAGCATGGATGCCGACGTGATCGTCGTGGGCGCCGGGCCGGTGGGCCTGTTCCTCGCCGCGGAGCTCAAGCTCGCGGGCGCCGAACCGCTGGTCCTCGAACGCCGGGAAACCCCGTCCGAAGAACCGAGAGCACGCGGTGTCGGCGCGCTGGCCACCGAAGCGCTCTGGCGCCGCGGCCTCGGCGAGCAGCTCACCGCCGCCGACGTCGAAGGCACGAAGGACCTCGCCCGCGACCACGGCAGCACCCGCGGCCACTTCGCGAGCATCTTCAAGATCGTGCCCAGCGACGACCGGCCGCGGACCAACATCTGGCAGCCGGAGCTGGAGCGCGTCCTGGCCAAGCACGCCGAAGGCATCCGGATCCTGCGCGGGCACGAAGTCACCGCACTCGAGTCCGATGTGGACGGCGTCACGGTCACCGCCGGCAAGACCTGGCGCGCCCGCTACGTCGTCGGCTGCGACGGCGGCCGCAGCACCGTCCGCAAGCTCGCCGGGTTCGGTTTCCCGGGGACGCCCGCGCTGCTGCGCACGATCGCGGGCCAGGCGCGGTTCGCCGGCGACGTGCCGCCGGCCGGGCGCCACCCCGGCGGCACGTTCCTGCACGGCGGCAGCATGGTCGGGGTCACCGAACCCGCGTCGGCCCCGGAGACGGCCGGCTTCGCCGCGAGCGTCCGGCGCGTCACCGGCGTGGACGTCGTCGTCGAGGAGTTCCGGGAAGAACGGCGGTTCACCGACCAGGCCCGCCAGGCCGACACCTACCGCCGCGGCCGCGTCCTGCTCGCCGGCGACGCCGCGCACGTCCACTCGCCCAGCGGTGGCCAGGGCCTCAACCTCGGCATCCCCGACGCGGCCAACCTCGGCTGGAAGCTCGGCGCCGTCCTCCGCGGCGACAAGCCCGAAGCGTTCCTCGACACGTACACCCGCGAACGGCACCCGGCCGGCGAAGCGGTGCTGCGCAACACAAGGGCGCAGTCGGCGCTGCTCGCGCCCGGCCCGCACGTCGACGCGCTGCGGGAGATCGTCGCGGACGTCATGGACCTGCCCGAGGCGAACCGGTACTTCGCGGAGCTCCTGGCCGGCACCAAGCTCCGCTACGACTTCCCGTACCCCGCCGGGCGTCCGGCCGGCGAACACTGCCCGGACCTCGAGATCGTCGACGCCGGCGGCCGGAAGTCCCGGCTGCACGAGCACACGCGCACCGGCCGCGGTCTCCTGCTGACGTCGGAGGACCTCGCCGATCCGCGCGTCGACGTCGTCCCCGCGGCGAACACCGGCCCGCTGCTGCTCCGCCCGGACGGGGTGATCGCCTGGGCCGGCGAAGGCGACCTGGCCACCGCCCTCGACACCTGGTTCTAGCCCGGTTCGATGACGTCGCCGCCGCGCCGCACCACGCCGCGCGGCAGGCGGCGCCCGGCGAAGAAGTCGCGGCAGGCGCGGTGCACCGCGAACATCAGCGGCACCCCCAGCACGATCGACACCACGCCGATCACCGCGACGCCGCCGATGCCGAACACCGTCGTCTCGCCCGCGTCCGGCCGCGCGTACTCGATCAGCGCGAACCCCAGCACGGCCAGGAAGAACACCCCGCCGGCGAACGGCAGCAGCCCCCGCAGCAGGAAGTTGCGCACGCTCGCGAACAGCGTGCGGCGGAACACCCAGACGCAGGCGAGCGCCGTCATCGTGTACTCGATCGCGATGGTCAGCCCGACCGCGTCAACCGAGTCCGCCAGCACGTTGCCGCTGACCAGCGCCAGCAGCACGTACACCGCCAGCGACACCAGCCCGAACGTCCAGGTGGCCACGGACGGCGTCCGGAACCGCGGGTGCACGCGCCCGAAGACGCGGGGCAGCGCGCCGTGGCTGGCCATCGACAACGTCGTGCGCGCGGCGGGCATGATCGTCGCCTGGCTGGTGGCCGCGCCACTGGTCAGCACCGAGACGATCAGGAGCACGCCCAGCACCTTCCCCGCGGTGCCGTCGCCGAAGACCGCGCCGCCGAGACCCGCGAGGACGTCGTCGGAGTTGGCCTCGTTGCCCAGCCCGATCCCTTCGGTGCCGACGCCGGCGAAGGCCAGCGCGGCGACTGTGACGAGCAGGTAGTTCAGCACCAGCAGCACGGTCGAAAGCACCGCGGCGCGGCCCGGCGCGTGCCGCGGGTCGGCGGACTCTTCGTTGACCGACAGCGAGCTTTCCCAGCCCCAGTAGATGAACACGGCGAGCAGCACCGCCGAAACCGCGGTCCCGGCGCCGACGCCGCCCGGCCACAGCCAGTCGAGGCGCGGGACCGTCGCCTGCGGCCCGGCCGTGCCGTCGAAGACGCGGACCAGCGCCACCACCGAAAACAGCACGAGCACGACGAGCTCCACGCCGAGCAGGATCCACTGCGCCCGCGCGGACACCTCGATGCCGCGGTAGCAGAGCCAGCACAGCGCGAGCAGCCACGCGGCCCCGATCGCCGTCGTGACCCACCGGTTGCCCGCGGCATCGGACGCGCCGAACAGCAGCAGCGTGTACCGGCCGGTGAGCGCGGACTGGCTGCTCATCACCAGCAGCTGCGCGACCGTGACGACCCAGCCGGTGAACCACCCGGCGTGCGGGCCGAACGCGCGCGCCGCCCACGTGAAGTTCGTCCCGCAGTCGGGTTCCGCGGTGTTCAGCTCCCGGAACGCGAGCGCCACGAACAGCACCGGCACGAACGACAGCAGGACGAACGCCGCCGCCTTGAACCCGGTGCCGGCCAAGACGATCAGCCCGAGCGTGGCCGCGATCGAGTACGCCGGAGCCGTCGACGACATGCCGATGACCGTCGACGACACCATGCCCAGGGCGCCGCCGCGCAGTCCCTTTCCCGGGACGGCGCCGAGCGCCACGGCCTCCGACATGCGTTGGTCCTCCTGGGGTAACGGGAGACGACAGAGCCGCCAGACGGTACCCGGCGGGGCCCGCCGGGCGCGTGCGGCTGTGCGCGGGCGCACAAAACCGCCTCGGAAAGCCTCGTGATTTTCCTCCCGGGCCACCGATTCCTCGGCTGACGGCGACGTGCACGCCGGATCACGCGAAGCTGGCGCTGGGGTCTCGCTTTCTGGTCAGGTCTCGATACGCTGCGCACTTGACAAATCACATGCCGAAACACAGGGAGGGACGGCATGGGTGACGATTCACGTGCGCGCGGACTGGACAACACGGACAGATCGTTGATCGCCCTGCTCCAGCAGGACGGCCGCGCGTCGTTCACCGCGCTCGCGAAGGCGGTGGGGCTTTCGGAGGGAGCCGTCCGCCAGCGCGTGCAGCGGCTGCTGCGCGACGACCTCATGCAGATCGTGGCGGTGACCGACCCGGTCAACGTCGACCTGACCAGACAGGCGATGGTCGGGATCAGCGTCGACGGCGCCGATCCGCGCGAGGTGGCGGGCAAGCTCTCCGAACTGCCGAACGTGCACTACGTCGTGTTGTGCGCCGGGCGGTACGACCTGCTGGCCGAGCTGGTCTGCCGGGACGACGACCACATGCTCGAAGTGCTCGGCGAGGAGATCCGGCAGATCCCGGGCGTCTCCGGGACCGAGCTGTTCGTGTACCTCAAGCTGGCCAAGCAGAACTACTCCTGGGGCCGGCTCACGGCGTAGCGGCCGTGAGTGAGAAACAGGGTCGCTGTTTCTCACTCACGAGGCGCTACACGAACCGCCGGTGCCCGGCCCGAGCCGGCACCCCGGCTTCGGCGAGCCCCGACAACACCGCCGGCAACGGTTCCCGGTGCAGCACCCCGAGGCGCTGCGTGGCACGGGTGAGCGCGACGTACAACTCGGCCGCGCCACGCGGCCCCTCGGCCAGGATCCGCTCGGGTTCGACGACGAGGACGGCGTCGAACTCCAGGCCCTTGGTGGCCGACGGCGGGACCGCGCCGGGCACGCCCGGCGGACCGATCACGACGGCCGTGCCTTCACGGCCGTCTTCGTCGCGGGCGAAATCGGCGATGGCGTCCGGCAATTCGCCATCCGCAACTTGTCTGGACCAGGGCCGGACGCCGCTCGCCCGCACCGATTCCGGCGGCCGCGCGTCCGGCGCGAACCGCGCCAGCACGGCGCCGGCGACGGCCATGATCTCCGCCGGCGTCCGGTAGTTCACGGTCAGTTCCCGGTACTGCCACCGGTCGCCGGCGTACGGCGCCAGCATCGCGGCCCAGGACGTCGCCCCGGCCGCCGACCGGCGCTGGGCGAGGTCGCCGACGATCGTGAACGACCGGCTCGGGCACTTCCGCATGAGCACTCGCCAGTCCATTTCGGACAGTTCCTGCGCCTCGTCGACGACGACGTGCCCGTACGTCCAGTCGCGGTCCGCGGCCGCGCGTTCGGCGAGGTCACGCGTGTCGCGCTCGCCGAACCGGCCGGCCAGATCTTCGGCGTACAGCAGGTTTTCCGCGCTCAGGAGGACGTCCTCGTCCATCTCCTCGCGGTCCAGCTTGAGGACGTCCAGGACGCCGGCGGAGTACTCGGCCTCCTCGGCCGCCTGTCGGCGCGCGGCGGCCCGGTCGGCGGCGTCGTCGCGGCCGAGCAGGTCGACGAGCTCGTCGAGCAGCGGCACGTCCGACACCGTCCAGGCGCCACCGTCCGCGCGGAACAACGCGGGATCGGCGCCGGCGGCGGCCAGCCGGCGCGGCGACATGTACATCGGTGCCAGCAGCGTCTCCGGCGTCAGCTCCGGCCACAGTCCACCGAGGACGGCGTCGAGCTCTTCGTGCTCCGCCAGCTCTTCGCGGACGTCGGTGCGCAGATCGGCCCACGCCCCGCGGTCCGCCGGGGTCAGCCACCCCTCGCCGATCTTCGCCACGGCGCGCTCGGCGAGGAGCGCGACGACGTGCTCGCGGAACACCGCGCGGGCTTCGTTGTGCGGCAAGCCCGACCGGCGCGCTTCGAGCCGGGCCTCGGCCGCGGTGGCCGCGTCGAGGTCGACGGTGACGTCGGCCAGCTCGACCGGCACCGGATCGCCGGGCACCCGCTGCCGGTCGGCGACCGCCGCCGCGAGGACCCCGACCATCTTCGAAGATCCCTTGAGCCGCGCCACCTCCGGCGCGTCTTCGGCGGTGACGCGCAGGCCGGGCACGAGGTCGCCGGTGGTCAGGAAGACGACGTCCGATTCGCCGAGCGAAGGCAGCACGCGGCCGATGTGGTCGAGGAACAGCGGGCTCGGCCCGACCACCAGCACGCCGGTGCGCGACATCCGCTCGCGCTGCGTGTAGAGCAGGTAGGCGACGCGGTGCAGCGCGACGGCGGTCTTCCCGGTCCCCGGACCGCCCTCGACCACCAGGACGCCCGCGTGGCCGAGGCGGATGATCTCGTCCTGCTCGGCCTGGATGGTCGCGACGATGTCCCGCATGCCCTCGCCCCGGGGCGCGGTGACGGCGGCGAGCAGGGCCGCGTCCCCGCGTTCGCCTGCCCCGGGACGGCCGAACACCTCGTCGGTGAACCCGGTGACGCGGCGGCCGACGGAATGGAACTGGCGACGGCGGCGCATGTTTTCCGGCGTCGCCGCGGTGGCGACGTAGAACGGGCGCGCCGCCGGCGCCCGCCAATCCAGGAGAAGGGGCTCGTAGTCGTTTTCGCCGTCGAAGAGGCCGATCCGGCCGATGTAGCCGCGTTCGCCCGAAAGGGCGTCCAGCCTGCCGAAGCAAAGCCCGTTGTCGACGACGTTCAGCCGCGTCGCCTCCCGGGCCCGGATGCGCACGTCGGCGTCCCGTTCCACCAGCGCGATCCCGGTTTCCCCCAGCGCGGCGTGGTAGCGGGCCCGCGCCTGTTCGCGTTCGCGGTCGAGCCGCGCGTACAGCCCGGCGATGTACGCGCGCTCGTCCCGCAATTCCTCGCCGTACCCCTGATTTGACAATTTCCCCTCACAGCGGTTAGACTGGCACCAGGTTCGGCGAGTTCTCCTTTTAGTTTTGGAGAGCACGCCGATTTTTTATTGTCCACCCGCTGTCAAGGGGTTCAGCCCAGCATGAATTCGCGCGGGTTCAGAGGCCGGTCCACCACCCGCACGTCCCCCAGCAGCCCGGCGAAACTCCGGTCGACCTTCCCGTCGTAGGAGGAGGCGCCGACCAGCCACGAGCCGCCCGGGTCGGCGAGCCCGACCGCCGGCGTCGCCGGGTTCCGCACGACCGGGCAGCCGTCGACGTAGACGATCGTGCGCCGGCCGTCGTTGACCACGGCGACGTGCCACCACTTCTCGACCGCCAGCTCGTGCCCCCAGTTCGTCGAGGTCCGGTCCTGGTTGAGCGGGTACACCGCCCACTGCAGCTCCCCACCGTCCGAAAGGGACAGTGTGGCGGCCGATTCCTTCGGGTCGTCGCCGGTCTTGCCCGCCGCCGCGCCGCTGCCCTGCCGGGCGAACAGGCCGCACCAGCCGTGGTGGCCGTCCTTGAAGTTCGCCGGCAGCCGGAAGAACGCCTCGACGGTGTAGCCACGCTCGAACTTCAGCCGGTTCATCGGCGCCGCGTCGACCGTGCGCAGGTACGCGCCCCGGCTCGGGTCGCGGCCGCCGTCGAAGCGCAGGCTCGCCCGCGACGGCTGCCGCGGCGAGAACTCGCTCGCGTACTTCAGCGCGTCCGGCCCGCTGCCCGGCGCGGTGACGCGCGTGAGGTCGTTGCCGCGCCCGGTCTGGTCGCGCACGACGACGCCGGCCGGCACCGGCTTGCCGTCCTGGCCGCCCTCGAAGCGCCAGTAGGCGACGGTTCCGGGCACCAGCAGCTGCTTCGCCGGACGTCCCGGCGGGACCGGCACCGGCGCGAACCCCTTGAACCGCTCGGCGAAGTCGATCTCGAGGCTGAAGTAGTCGGCCGACCCGCTGCGTTCGACCTCGACCCGCTGCATCTCGCTGAGGTGGTCCTGCGCGGCGAGCCACGGCGAGAACGTCCGGACGTCGATCACGCCGCGCGCGAGGTCGAACTGGTAGAGCCGGACCATCGCGCTGCCGCCGTAGTAGCGGTCCTGGTAGTTGGCGATGTGGACGTGGACGTCGTGCCCGGCGGCGTTCTTGCGGACCGTGCGCCCGGTCGGCCAGTAGTGGCCGTTCAGCGTCAGGAAGATCTGGTCGTTGCCGTCGACGAGTTCCTTCCAGACCAGCTCGCCGAAGGTGGAGAACTGCGCCTGGTGGTCGTCGTCGGCCCAGACCAGCTCGTGGATGGTGAGGATCGCGGGCAACGTGGGGTGCTGCGCCAGGACCTGCTTGGCCCAGTTCAGACCGCCCGCCGACGGCCGCCAGTCCAGGGCGAGGAGCAGCCATTCGCGGCCGCCGCCGCGGAAGATGTGGAAGGTGTTGTAGCCGTCCTTGGACGCGCCTTTGAACGTCGGCGAGTTGCGCTGGCGCTGCGGGCCGAACGCGTCGAGGTACGGCGACGGGCCGCGCTGGTCGTCCTTCGAGCCGTCGATGTCGTGGTTGCCCGCGAGGGTGCTGTACGGGAACCGGCGGCGGTCGAGCGCCTGGAACGACCTGCTGATGCGCGCGAACTCGTCGGCCCGGCCGTTCTGGGTGAGATCTCCGAGGTGAGCGAGGAAGACAACGTTGTCATCCGACTCGTCGAGGACGTACCGCAGCGACGCGTCCAGCGGGGCCGCGTCGCCGCGGTCCTCGTCGAACAGGTACTGGGTGTCCGGCATGACCACGAGCGTGAAGCGCGGGTCTTCCTGGTCCGGGCGGTGCGGGCCCTGCGCGTGCGCGGCCGGCGCGCCGAGGACGCCCGGCAGGGTCGCGGCGGCGGCGACGGCCGGGGCGCCGAGGAGGAAGGTCCGGCGAGAAGTGTCAGTCACGGGCGGGAAGCTACGGGCGCCGCCCGACCGCCCCGGCAACTGCCGCCGAACGCGGGATGAACAGCGGTACTGTTCGCGCATGAGCGGCCCGCGGGTGTTCCGGTTGATCCAGCCCGTCGACGACGTCGAAGTCGCCGTCGCGTTCTACGCCGCCGTCCTCGGCGACCCCGGCGAGCGGATCGCCGTCAACCGCCACTACTTCCACTGCGGCGACGTCGTGCTCGCCTGTGTCGAAGCGCCGCTCGAACACCGCGAGCCGCGGCCGCAGCGGGACCCGCGGATCGTCTACCTCGCGGTCGACGACGTCGACGAGACCTTCGAGCGCGTGCGCGCCGCCGGCCCGCGCTGGATCGACGACGCCATCGAGACGCAGTTCTGGGGCGAGCGTTCGTTCTACGCCGACGACCCGTTCGGCAACCCGCTCTGCTTCGTGCAGGAGGACACGCTCTACTTGGGCGGGCCCGTCGGCTGATCGCCGTTGGCCGGGTGCATCCGGATCGGCATGACGAACCAGAGGATCCCGAAGATCAGCAGGCAGAGCACTGCCATGACGAGCATCGCGATCCAGCCGTAGACGACCTTCGCGATCAGCGCGACCGTCGACGTGATCGCCAGCGCCAGGCAGACCAGCCCGACCAGGACGAGCCGGTTGCCCACGGTCAGGATCCGTTCCCGGCTCCCCGTGCGGAACAGCAGCCGGTGCCAGGCCGCGGGCGCGGTCAGCAGCGCCGTCGCGGCCACGGCGAGCGCGACCGCGGCGAGGTGCAGCGACTTCTCGAACCCGCTGGCGTCGTGGAAGCGGTCGGTGAACACCACCGACAGCAGGAACCCGAACAGGATCTGCACGCCGGCCTGCGCGACCCGCAGCTCTTGGAGCAGCTCGCCGACGTTGCGCGTCAGCTGCTCGTTGCGGGTCTCGCCGGTGTGTTCGGCCACACGACGACCTTAACCGGGCCCGGGATCTCCCACCGGATGGGAAAAGCGTGGTGGCCGGCCTGGACGTGGACTTCCGGTCACCACCCCCACGAGCGCTCGGGCACCACGCGGATGCGCACGGAGTACTCGGCGTCGAAGGCTTCCGGTGTCTCGAAGCCGATCGCCGCGTAGTCGGAGCCGTACTTCTCGAGGTACCCCGGCGCCTCCGACGCCTTCGCCTCGTCGACGGTCGCTTTCCCGTTGACGACGAGGATCGAGCCGCCGTGCTCGTCGCCGTTGAGGTGGAAGCTCACCTCGGGGTTCGCCTCGATGTGCCGGAGCTTCGCGGTGTCCGGCTTGCTGAACAGCACGACGTCTTCGCCGTCGAGCACGAACCACACCGGTCGTGGTGCGGGCCGCCCCTTCGGCGTGACGGTGGTCAGCCACGCGATCTTTTCGCCCGCCCGGTCGGCGAGCTTCGGTTCCGCCATGTCGGTGCCCCCTGGCTCCTCGGTCCTGTGACCCAGGTAACCACGGGGCACCGACAATTCTTCCCGGCTAGCGCGAGGCGACCCGGCGGGCGTAGCGCGTCCCGGCCGCCAGCAGCACCAGCCCGGCGCCGAGGAACGCGCCGACCCGCGCCAGCCCGTCCAGCGCCGACAGGTCGAACAGCACCAGCTTGAGCACCGCGGCGCCGACCAGGACCAGCCCGGTCACGCGCAGCCCGACGACGTCGATCCCGCGCAGCAGCAGCACGAGCGCGGCGACCGTCCAGGACACCGTGATCAGCGCGTGGCCGAGCAGGAAGCCCGAACGCCCGGGAACCGCGAGCAGCGACCCGCACAGCACCACCCCGGCGGCGCCGTACAGCGCCGCGACGCCGGCGAGGAGCCACACCGGCAGGTCGTCGGCAGGCCCGCGGAACACCGCCAGCCGGGCG
>NZ_JAAGNB010001317.1:0-25415 GCF_010550475.1 Amycolatopsis sp. SID8362 | reverse complement strand
GCGAGCCGCCCGGCGCAACGCCACCGCCGAGACGTCCAGCGCGAGGCCCGCCGCGCCCGACGCGTCCAGCACCCGCGCCAGGTAGTAACCGGTGCCCGCGCCCGCGTCGATGACGAGGTCGTCGGCCTCGGCGCACACTCGCGCCAGCTCGTCGGCGAGGCCCCGGTAAGCACCCGACGCGAGGAAGTCCGCGCGCGCCGCGACCATGTCCGCGGTGTCCGCCGTGCCCGACGGGATTCGCGCGTGCAACAAGTTCACGTAACCCTGTCGCGCTAGATCGAAAGAGTGGCGGTTCCCGCAACGCAGCGTGCGATCGGCTAGCCCGATCGGGTCACCGCAGACCGAACACCGCAACGCCTCCACGACCTGAGGTGGCAGTGGGTCATTTCCGGGGCCGCTCGCGCTCATGGGGCTATTCGACCACGGCGTAAAGCAACCGGACACTTCAGCACAGGTCTCCGGAAACCTCCCCGTAACAACCCGGCGCGGACAGTTCACGCGGGTGAAACCTCACGCGCCGCCCCGTGAAACACCGCGCGCCAAAACTGCCAACGCACGAACCCAGGGCACGGGAGGACGATGTGCTGAACGCAGGAGACACCGCATGGGTACTGGCCAGCGCCGCGCTGGTCATGCTCATGACCCCAGGACTGGCGTTCTTCTACGGCGGGATGGTCCGCGCGAAGAGCGTCTTGAACATGCTGATGATGAACTTCATCGCGCTGGCCGTGGTGGGGGTGTTGTGGGCGCTCTACGGCTTCTCGATGTCCTTCGGCGACGACGCCTTCGGCGGTTTGCTCGGTAACTTCCACTTCGCCGGCCTCGAGAACACCTTCGGCAAGCTCGCCGGGTTCGCGGTGGCCGCCACCGACACCAGCCCCGCCGTCGCGTGGCCCGGCTCGGATGGCCTGCCCGTCCTCGCCTTCGTCATGTTCCAGCTGATGTTCGCGATCATCACCCCCGCGCTGATCTCCGGCGCCATCGCCGACCGCGCGAAGTTCTGGGGCTGGACGCTGTTCGTCGTCATCTGGGTGACGATCGTGTACTTCCCGGTCGCGCACTGGGTGTTCTCGTTCAACGGCTTCATCGGCGAGAACTCCGTCGGCGGCTGGATCGCGAACAACCTCAAGGCACTCGACTTCGCCGGTGGTACCGCGGTCCACATCAACGCCGGTGCCGCGGGCCTGGCGCTCGCGATCGTGCTCGGCAAGCGCAAGGGCTGGCCGAAGGACACCGGCCGCCCGCACAACGTCCCGTTCGTGCTGCTCGGCGCGTCCCTGCTGTGGTTCGGCTGGTACGGCTTCAACGCCGGTTCGGCGCTGGCCGCCAACGACCTCGCGGCCGTCGCGTTCACCAACACCACCGTCGCCACGGCCGCCGCCGTCCTCGGCTGGCTGGTCGTGGAGCAGCTGAAGTTCGGCAAGCCGACCACCCTCGGCGCGGCGTCCGGCGCGGTCGCCGGCCTGGTCGCCATCACCCCGGCGTGTGGTTTCGTGAGCCCGATCGGGGCCATCGCGATCGGCCTCATCGCCGGCGTGCTCTGCGCGCTCGCCATCTCGCTCAAGTTCAAGTTCGGCTTCGACGACTCGCTCGACGTCGTGGGTGTCCACCTGGTCGGCGGCATCGTCGGCACGCTGCTGATCGGCTTCTTCGGCACCACCAGCGTCAACTCCCTCGGCGCCGACGGGCTCTTCTACGGCGGCGGGTTCACCCAGCTGGGCCGCCAGGCGGCGGCCGCCGGCGCGGTGCTCGCGTACTCCTTCGTGCTGTCCTTCATCATCGGCTTCGTGATCAAGAAGGCCGGCGGCTTCCGCGTCAGCACCGAGGACGAGGTCAGCGGCATCGACGAGGCCCAGCACGCGGAGAGCGCCTACGACTTCACCGGGACCGGCGGTGGCCTCGGCCACCCGACGACCATCCCGGTCAAGTCCACCCCGGCCGCGAAACTCGAGGAGAGCAAGGCATGAAGCTCATCACGGCGATTGTGAAGCCGTTCACGCTCGACGACGTCCGTTCCGCGCTGGAGCAGCTGGGCGTGCTGGGCATGACGGTCAGCGAGGTCCAGGGCTACGGCCGCCAGAAGGGCCACACCGAGGTCTACCGCGGCGCGGAGTACTCGGTGGACTTCGTGGCCAAGCTGAAGATCGAGGTCGTCACCGACGACACGAACGTGGAGAAGGTCCTCGAAGCCATCACCACGGCGGCGCACACCGGCAAGATCGGCGACGGCAAGCTCTGGGTGACGCCCGTGGAGACCGTCATCCGGGTACGGACCGGCGAGCGCGGCACGGACGCTCTATAGGCGTCCGGGATGGCCGACGGGGGCGAACTGGTCAAGGCCACCGAGCGTTTGCTCGAGGGCAGGCACGGGAGGCTGGGGGCGTCCGCACTGCGGGCGGCCCTGGTCGACCTCTACGAGTTCTGGCTGGGCAGGGGAGCCTCGGCGGCCGGCGTCGACACCGCGGAACCGGGTGTCGCGCTGGTCGCCGTGGGCGGGCTCGGCCGCCGGGAGCTGGTGCCGTTCTCCGATCTCGACCTGCTGCTGGTGCACAACGGCAACAGCGGCGTCGGCGAGATCGCGGACGCGCTCTGGTATCCCTTGTGGGACGCGAAAGTCGGGCTCGACCACTCGGTCCGGACGCCCGGTGAAGCGCTGAAGGTCGCTTCGGAGGACCTGCGGGTGGCCATGGGCCTGCTGGACGCGCGGCACCTCGCCGGGGACGCCGAGCTGAGCGGGCGGCTGGTGTCGGCGGCGCGCGACCAGTGGCGCCGCACCGCGCGCAAGCAGATCCCGGACCTGACGGCGTCGGTCCGGCAGCGCTGGGCCCGCAGCGGCGAGATCGCGCAGTCCGCCGAACCCGACCTCAAGCACGGCCGGGGCGGGCTGCGGGACTTCTCGGTCCTGGAAGCGCTGGCCGCGGCGCAGCTGACCGCGCGTCCGGGCGAAGAGCTGTTGGAGGCCAAGGGACTCCTGCTCGACGTCCGCACCGAGCTGCGGCGCGAGATCCGGCGCGAGCGGGACGTCCTGGCCGCGCCGGAGGCCGAGCTGGTCGCCGCCGAACTCGGCTTCGGCGACCGGTTCACCCTGGCGCGCAAGCTGTCCGGCGCGGGCCGCACCATCGCGTACGCGCTGGACGTCGCGCTTCGGTCCACTGTGGACCCGCCGAAGACGCGGTTCGGGCGCCGTCCTTCGCGGACGCCGCTCGCGGAGAACGTGGTGCTGCACGGGAACGAGGTCGCGCTGGCCCGCGACGCCGTCCCGGCGAAGGACCCGGCACTGCTGCTGCGGGTCGCCGCGGCGTCGGCGCGCACCGGGAAGCCGATCGCGCTCGGCACGCTCAAGGCACTGGCGGAAACGGCGCCGGAACTGCGCGCGCCGTGGCCGGCGGAGGCGTTGAACGCGCTGGTCGAACTGCTGGGCGCGGGGGAGGGCCTGGTCGACGCGGTCGAGTCGCTCGACCGGACCGGCCTGTGGTCCCGGCTGTTCCCCGAGTGGGGCGCGGTCCGCGACCTGCCGCCGCGCTCGCCGGTGCACCAGTGGACGGTCGACCGGCACCTCGTGCGCACCTGCGTCGAGGCGGCCAAGCTGACCACCACGGTGGCGCGGCCGGACCTCCTGCTGATCGGCGCGCTGCTGCACGACATCGGCAAGGGCCGCGACGCCGACCACTCGGAACTGGGCGCGAAGATCTCGGCCCAGGTCGCGACCCGGCTCGGCCTGACCCCGCCCGACGTCGCGACGGTGTCGGCGATGGTCCGCCACCACCTTCTCCTGCCGCACACGGCGACCCGGCGCGACATCAGCGAGCCGGCCACCGTGGCGCGGGTGGTGAAGACGCTGGACAGCGACCTGGTCCTGGTCGAGCTCCTGCACGCGCTGACCCAGGCCGATTCGCTGGCGACCGGACCGGGCGTCTGGACGGACTGGAAGGCCCGCCTGCTGGCGGAGCTGGTTTCGGGCTGCGAAGAAGTGTTGCGCGGCAAGGGTTTCACGGCCCCGTCGCCGATGGACGAGGAACAGCGCGAACTCGTCGCGTCGGCGGTGGCGTCGGGCACGGGCGAGATCCGGATCAGCTCCCACGGCAAGGTCGTGACGGTGCTGCTGGCGGTCCCGGCCCGCGCGGAACTCCTGGCCCCGGCGGCGGGCGTATTGGCGCTGAACTCCCTGGAGGTCCACTCGGCGGTCCTGCGCGGCCACGACGGCGGCCGCGCGGGCGTGTTCACGGCGTCCCCGAAGTTCGGCTCCCTGCCGGACGCGACGTTGCTGCGCGAGCAGTTCGCCCGGGCGGTGGCGGGCACCCTGCCGCTGACCCAGCGCCTGGCGGCGAAGGAACGCGACTACGGCGCCCCGGCCCCAGTCGCCCCGAAGGTCCTGTGGTTCGACGACGAAACGACCGGCCCGGACACGGTGGTCCTGGAACTGCGCGCGGCCGACCGCATCGGCCTGCTGTTCCGGGTGGCGGGCGCGTTGCGCAGGTGCGACGCGGAGGTCCGCTGGGCCAAGGCATCGACGTTGGGTGGCGCGGTGGTGGACTCGTTCGCGGTGACCCCGCGAAGCGGCCGCATCGAACCGGGCTGGCGCCGCGAGGTGGAACAGGCCGTCCTGGCCGCGGCTTCCTGAGCGCGTTGTTCGGAGCCGTGGGTCCCGCGGCTCCGAACAATGCGGTAACGGCTGTAACAACCGGTGCCCGCTCACCGAGATCCCCCGCATGGCCGGGACCAAAATCCAAGCAGCGGAACGCAAGGTCGGGGACATCTTCACCGACGACTACCACTTCACCATCCCTCGCTACCAGCGGCCGTACGCCTGGACGACCGAACAGGCGGGGGAGATGTTCGACGACCTCCTCGCGGCTTCCCGCGCGAAGGACTCGCTGACCGAGGCCGACCCCTACTTCCTGGGCAGCATCGTGGTGGTCAAGGCGGAAAACCGAGCGCTGGCCGAGGTCGTCGACGGGCAGCAGCGCCTCACGACCCTGACGATCCTCTACAGCGTGCTCCGCGAATTCGTCTCGGCGGACTTCGCCGAATCCCTCGAGAAGCGGATCTTCCAGAAGGGCGACCCGCTCAAGGGCACCGCCGACCAGCCGCGGCTCCGGTTGCGGGATCAGGACCAGGGGTTCTTCGAGAAGTACATCCAGGAGCGGTTGGGCAACGACCTGCTGCCCGCCTTGCAGAACGTCACCCCGGACAGCCGGCTCCGGCTGGTGGAGAACGCGCTGCTGTTCAAAGCGCGGTTGAGTGCCCTGGACCGCTCCGAGTCCCAGCGACTGGCCTCGTTCGTCGACGGGTACACCTACCTCGTCGTGGTGGCGACCGTCGACTTCGAGTCCGCCTACCGGATCTTCTCGGTCCTCAACGAGCGCGGTCTGGACCTCACCCACACCGACATCCTGAAGTCGGAGATCATCGGCAGGATCCCGGAACCCGAGCAGGAGGCCTACACGAACAAGTGGGCGCAGGAGGAGGACGATCTCGGCCGCAACGACTTCGGCGACCTCTTCTCCCACATCCGGATGGTCTACGCGAAGACGAAAGCCCGGGAGTCGATCCTCAAGGAGTTCCGGGCGTCCGTGCTGAGCCGGGTGCCCGACGGCAAGAAGTTCATCGACGACGTGCTGGTTCCCTTCTCGGACGCCTTCGAGGTGGTCAGGAGCGCCAGCTACGCCGGGGGACCGGGCGCCGAGGAGATCAACCAGCTCTTGGCCTGGCTGAAGCAGCTGGACAACACGGACTGGATCCCGCCGGTGATCAGCTACTTCAGCCGGCCGACCGCCGATTCCGCGTCATTGCTGCGTTTCCTCGTCGACCTCGAACGCCTCGCCGCGAGCATGCTCGTGCGCCGGGTGGACATCACCCGCCGGGTCGAGCGGTACGGCCGCGTCCTGGACTGGCTGGAGAAGGACCGCGACCTCTACGCCCCGGAGTCCCCGCTGCAGCTTTCCGGGGAGGAACAGGCGGAAACCCTGGCGAAGCTGGGCGCGGAGATCTACACGGTGACGAGAATCCGCCTTTACGTGCTGCTCCGCCTCGATTCGGCCTTGTCGGACGGTGGAGCGAACTACAACGGCTACCCGCTGATCAGCGTCGAGCACGTCCTCCCGCAGTCCCCGGCCGCGGCCAGCGGGTGGATCCTCGACTTCACCTCGGAGGAGCGGGCCTATTGGGTCCATCGGCTGGCGAACCTCGTCCTGCTCTCGAAGCGGAAGAACTCCCAGGCGAGCAACTTCGAGTTCGAGGTGAAGAAGACCAAGTACTTCGAGAAGACGAGCTGGCCGCCGTTCGTGCTGACTTCGCAGGTCATCGCGGCCGACGGTTGGACCCCGGCCGTCCTGGAGGAACGCCAGGAGACCCTGCTGAAGGTGCTCGGCAACCTCTGGCGGCTGGAGGCGGCGGCTTCCTAAGCCGGCGCCGTGCCGTCGACCACTTGGTTGCGGCCCGCGTCCTTGGCCCGGTACAGGGCCTTGTCCGCGGCCTGCAGCAGGCGGTCGACGGCCGTGCCGCCGTCCGGGTACGTCGCCACGCCGATCGATGCCGACAGGTCGCCGATCACCCGCGACGCGGTGCCGTCGAAGTACTCGACCTTCAGCGTCTCGATCGCCGAGCGGATGCGCTCGGCCACCGCCAGGACCGCGGCCGGGCCGATGTCCGGGAGCAGGACCACGAACTCCTCGCCGCCGAAGCGGCCGACCGAGTCGTAGTCGCGGACCGCGGACTTGATCGTCGCCGCGACCGCGCGCAGCACCGCGTCGCCCGCCAGGTGGCCGTGCTCGTCGTTGATCAGCTTGAAGTGGTCCAGGTCGATCATCAGCACGCCGAACGTGCTCCGCGTGCTGCGCTGGGCGCGCGCCAGCTCGCGTGAGGCCAGCAGGTGCCAGCCGGTCGTGTTGAACACGCCCGTCTTCTCGTCGGTCGTCGCCGCGATCTCCAGCTGCTTGATCAGCACCGCCCGGTGCAGCACCAGCAGCGGCGGCACGATCGCGACGGCGAGCGCGGGCAGCGTCGCCAGCGTCAGCGCCGTGAGCAGGCCCAGGCAGAGCGTCGCGACCTCGAGCAGGTTGTCGCCGAGGCCGCCGAAGAACGCCTTCACCGAGCGCGTCGTGATGGTCAGCGCCGGCAGGATCGTGATCGCCGCGACCAGGAAGTACGCCGCTGCGGCGAGCGCGATGGCCGTGACGCCGCGCCAGCCCGCCGTCAGCGCCGTGTACATGTCCGGGACGCCGAGGCGGTGCAGCACGAACTCGGCCGCGTAGCAGGTGACGACGACCAGCGTCCCGTTCAGCGTGGTCCGGAACGGCGGGACGCGCTTGATCCGCGCGAGGCTGCGCGTCGCCAGGTGCGCGTACAGGATCGCGATCAGCGCCGTGACCAGCGCCGGCGGCAGGAGCAGCACGCCGGCGAACGTCCAGACCGACGTCAGGTTGATGTGCGGGGTGTCCGACACCAGCCGCCGGACGCGCTCGACCTGCCGGCCCAGCTCCGCCTGCAGCACCCCGAGCCCGGCGAGGATCCCGAAGACGGCCAGGTCCCACGCCCGCACGGGCACCACGGAGGCCGTCCAGACGGTCACCACGAGCGCCACGGACTCGACCAGGAAGCAGTAGAAGACGAGCGATCGGCGCTGCCGCCACAGCGTCCAGCGAGCAGGGTTCAGCGCCCCTCGGATCCTGGCCGCGTGGCGTTCGGCCGGACGGGCGCCGTCCATACTCAAGGCGGTCCAACTCCCCTGGGTGAGCCGACGATCCGCGTCCACCCCACCACACCGGGCGGCCGCGATCGACGAGTGCCACACGATCGGAGCAGCGAAGGGAGGCCACCGCCGTGCGCAACCGCGAATCCTGAGCCCCGGTCACCCGTCCGTGCCGCCTGAGAGGAGCCGTGCCGTGCGCAACCGCGAGTCGTGACGCCGAGCCCGCCCGTCCGTGCCGCTCGAGAGGAGTGCGCTGTGCGCAACCGCGAGTCGTGACCTGCCCCCGACCCCAGTCCGTGCCGCCCGGAAGGAGTGCGCTGTGCGCAACCGCGAGTCCTGAGCCCGCGCCCGCCTGTCAGCCCGCGGGAAGGAGCGCCTCATGCGCAACCGCGAGTCGTGAGCCGCCTCGACCCCCGTCCGCGCCGTCCGAGAGGAGGCCGCTGTGCGCAACCGCGAGTCCTGACCCCGCGCCCGCCCCGTCAGCCCGCCCGGAAGGAGCGCCCCGTGCGCAACCGCGAGTCGTGAACCGCCTCGACCCAGCCCGCGCCGTCCGAGAGGAGACCGCCGTGCGCAACCGCGAGTCCTGACCCCACCGCACCCCGTACCCGGCACGAGAAGGGAAACGTCACCATGCGCAACCGTGAGTCCTGAAGGAGCGCCGCGGGCCCGGGTGGGGCCGCTCAGGCGGTCGCGCCGCCGTCGACCACCAGGTCGTGCCCCACGGTGAAGGCGGCTTCGGCCGAAGCCAGCCACAGCACCGCGGCCGCCACCTCGGCGGTGGCACCCACCCGGCCCAGCGGGATCGCGCCCTTGAGCCGCTCGGCGCGGTCGGCGTCCGTCTCGCCGGGGCGCCGCGACATCTCGGTGTCGGTCGCGCCCGGGCTCACCGCGTTGATGCGGACGCCCTCGGCGATGTGGTCGCGCGCCGCCGTGCGGGTCAGCGCGCTCACGGCGGCCTTCGACGCCGCGTAGGCCGCCATGTTCGGCAGCCTGCCGTGCGCGCCGATGTTCGACGCGATGTTGACGATCGCGCCGCCGCCGTGCGCCCGCATGTGCGCGACCTCGTGCTTCAGGCACAGCCACGTCCCCGTGACGTTCGTGGCCAGCACCGCGCCGAACCCGTCCTCGTCGAGGTCCGCGGCCGGCGCCGGCGACCCGAGGATGCCCGCGTTGTTCACCGCGACGTCCAGCCCGCCGTGCCGCGCGACGACCGTCTCGACCATGCGCGCCACGTCCGCCGGATCCGTGACGTCCACCGTGACGGCGTCCCCGCCGATCTCCTTCACCGTCGAAGCCAGCCGTTGGCCGTCGCGCCCGGCGACGACCACCGTCGCGCCTTCGGCCGTGAACGCCCGCGCCGTCTCCCGTCCGATGCCCGAGCTGCCGCCCGTCACCAGGACGACCTTGCCCGCGAACCGTGCCCCCATCGTGTGCCTTCTTTCTGGTCCGATCAGTCTTGAATAAGCCGCATTGCTTGCGACACGGCCGCGTCCAGCCGGCGCGCCGCGTCGGCGCCCTTGCCCAGGACCCGCAGGCCCTGGAGCACGGTGAGCAGGAAGCGCGCCAGCGTCGCCGGTTCACTGCCGGCGGCCAGTTCGCCCTGCGCCCGCGCGCGTTCCAGCGCCATGGTCAGCGCGACCTCGAGGGTGTCCCAGCTGCGTTCCACCAGCCGCGCGACCTCGGCGTCACGGGGGAGCAGCTCGATCGCCGAGTTGACGACGAAGCAGCCCATCTTCACCTCGTCACCGAGGATTTCCCCGACGTAGCCGTCGAACAGCCGCCGCACCGCGGCCACGCCCGAGCCCGGGCCGGACAGCTCCGCCAGCACCCGTGCGTCGGTCTGGTCCGCGTAGCGCTTCAACGCCGTCACGTAGAAGTCGTGCTTCGAGCCGAAAGTGGCGTACAGGCTGGCCTTGGCGACGCCGACGTGCGCGACGAGGTCGCTGACCGACGTCGCCTCGTACCCCTGCCGCCGGAAGAGCGTGAGCGCGGCGTCGCACGCTTCGTCGACGTCGAACTCCTTGACCCGGGACATGATCGAAACCCTACCCGTATCTAGAACGAGCGGTCAAATAAGCGGGCGGCGGTGTGTCGTCTCCGGTGACCGCCCGTGCGGTGGCACCATGACTCCTCGGACCGGAGGGGGTGAGCGATGCAGGACCGCCTGACGCTGCCGCCGACCGTCGTCGCCACGCACCTGCGCTCGTGCGCCGAGGAGCTCGCCGCGGGCCTGCGCTGCGGCGGCCCGGGCGCGACGACCGCCGAGCTGACCGACGTCGTCGCCCAGCTCGTCGCCGGCCAGGAAGCGATTTCGCACGCGCTCGCCGGGCTCGCCGCCCGCGTCGAGGCCGGGTCGGCCGCGCTCGCCGCCGCCCCGCCGCTGGACGTCGAGGTGGTCACCGAAGTGCTCCGCGCGGCCGCCATCGCGTCCCGCTGTTCGGCCGAAGCGCTCGACGAAGTCACGCCGTCGTTCGAATGTGTGAGCGAATCCGTCGCGCCTGACACCCGTTTGTAGCTGTCGGGTCGCGCGACCGCCTGGCTAGCCTGGGACCTGCGGAGGTGGCGTGCATGCGGGCGGTCTGGACGGGCACGATCGGGTTCGGGAGTTACGCCGTTCCGGTGAAGGCGTACAGCGCGACGGAAGAGCGCGAGATCCCGCTCCACCAGGTCCACGAAACCGACGGCGGCCGCGTCCGGGTCAAGCGCGTCTGCGAGGTCGACGGCGAAGAGGTGCCGCCGGCGGAGATGGTCCGCGGCTACCCAGTCCCGGGCGGCGACGTCGTCCTGCTGTCCGACCACGAACTGGCGTCGCTCCCGATGCCGGCCCGCACGATCGCCATCCGCGGCTTCGCCCGGCTCGCCGACGTCGACCCGATCTGGTTCGCGCGCAGCTACTACCTCGAACCCGAGCCGGCGGGCACGAAGCCGTACGTGCTGTTCAGCGAGGCGCTGCAGCAGTCGGGGCGGATCGCGCTGGTGACGGTCGCGCTGCGCCGCCGCGAAACGCTCGGCGCCCTGCGCGTGCGCGACCAGGTGATCGTGCTCGAAACCATGCTGTGGCCCGGGGAAGTGCGCGAACCCGACTTCCCGTTCCGGCACGCCGACGTCGACGTCCGGCCGGGCGAGCTGCGCCGCGCGGTGAACCTCATCGAGGAGCTGACCGGCGACTTCGACCCCGGCCGCGTGCCCGACCGTTACCGCGAAGCGCTCCAAGCGTTGATCCAGGCGAAGCTCGACGGTGCCGAGGTCGTCCAGCCCACGGCCGCCGAGCAGGCGGACGGCGTCACCCGCCTGCTCGCGGCGCTGCAGGAGAGTGCCGCGGAGGCGCGTCCCGAGGCCGTCGTGAAGGCCAAAGCCGCAGCGTCCAGGGCGGCGAAGGCGCGTACGACGGCGAAGCGAGCTGCCGGCCGCGGGCGCGCGAAGACGTCTTGAGTATTACTACCCACGGGTAATTGAGGGTTCTCACACTCAACCGGCCACCCCGGGCGCGGCAGACTTCGTTCCTGTCAGCGGATACCGGATCGCTGGCAGGGGGGATCCGGACGGCCCCTGGGGAGGTGAGCCGTCCGGGGACCAGGGTTCCGGAGCGGGCCGATGGAGGAGCGGCCCGTTTCCGGAACCCGTGTCCGCACCACGGGGAGGTGGCGCGGACGGAGGGGAGCTTGAAGCCGCCGTGGAGGGATCGAGGGGTCTCCGCGGCGGCTTTCAGGCGTCCGCCACCCGCACCAAGAGATCGGCCGCGAGCTTGAGCAGCTGCCGCTCGGTCGGCGACAACGTCGACTCCAGCGCCGCCGCCAGCCACCGTTCCCGCTGCACGCTGTACTCCCGCAGCACCGCCAGCCCGGCCGGGGTGATGCTGATCAGCGACCGCCGCCCGTCCTCCGGATCGGTCGTCCGCGTCACCAGCTCGCGCTCGGACACCCACGCGAGGATCCGCGTGAGCGACTGCGGCTGCAGCCGTTCCGCCTCGGCCAGCTCGGTCGGCGTGTGCGTGCCCGCCCGGTACAGCCGGCTCAGCACCGCGAGCACCGCCGGGCCCGGCCCGTTCGGGTCGCGCTCGGCGCGCATCCGCCAGTTGAGCCGCCCGACGCCCTCGCGGACCCGCCAGGCGAGGTCGGCGAGTTCGGCGTCGTCGCTCACGCGCGAAGCGGTGTCCGGGTCCGGGTGCATGGCCCCAGGTTAAGCGGTTCCCCGCACGAGCCGGGCATACCGCCCATCGAGCGCCAGCAGCTCCGCGTGCGTCCCGCGTTCGGCGATCCGGCCTTCGTGCAGCACCACGATCTGGTCCGCGTGCTCCACAGTGGACAGCCGGTGTGCGATGGTCAGCGTCGTGCGCCCCGCGGCGAGCCGGTCCAGCTCGGCCTGCACCGACCGTTCCGTACGCGTGTCGAGCGCGCTGGTCGCCTCGTCGAGGATGAGCACCGGCGGGTTGCGCAGCAGGATCCGCGCGATCGCCATCCGCTGCTTCTCGCCGCCGGAGAACCGGTAGCCGCGCTGGCCGACGACCGTGTCGTACCCCTCCGGCAGCCCGGCGAGCGTGTCGTGGATGTGCGCCGCCTTCGCCGCCAGCTCGATCTCCTCGTCGGTCGCGTCCGGCTTCGCGAAGCGCAGGTTCTCCCGCACGGTGTCGTGGAACAGGTAGGTCTCCTGCGACACCAGCCCGACGCCCGCCGCGAGCGAGGCCAGCGTGACGTCGCGGACGTCGGTGCCGTCGATCCGCACCGAACCGGACTCCACCTCGTACAGCCGGGCCACGAGGTAGGCAAGCGTCGTCTTGCCCGAGCCGGTCGAGCCGACCAGCGCGGTCGTGGTCCCGGCCGGGACGTCGAGGTCGATGTCGCGCAGCGTCAGCGGCCCGTCCGCCGAATAGCGGAACGAGACCCCGCGCATCGAGACGTCCCCGCGACGCACCTCGAGCACGCGCGCCCCCGGCTTGTCGCCGATCTCCACCGGCAGGTCGAGCACCTCGAAGATGCGCCCGAACAGCGCTTTCGACGTCGCCACGTTCTGCCCGATCGTCTGCATCGCGGTCGCCGGCGCGACCAGCCGGTTGAGCATGCTGGTGAACGCCACGACGGTGCCGAGCGAGAACGGCGACGCGCCGCCGGCCAGCGCGAGCCCCGCGATCCAGTAGACCAGCGCCGGGATGACGGTCAGGCTCATCCCGCGCGACGCCGTCTGCCAGCGCCCGGCCAGCGCGGCGGCCCGCTCCAGCGCGGCGATCTCCCGCGACTCGGCCCCGAACCGCTCGCGCACCGCCCGCTCGTTGCCCATGGTCTTGGCGAGCAGCACGCCGGTGACGGACAGGGACTCCTCGACCATCGTCGTCAGCCGGGCCATCCGCCGGGTCCGGCCACGCGCCAGCGTCCGCCGCCGCTTGCCCAGCCGCAGCGTGAACAGCAGGAACAGCGGCACGACGATCAGCGACAGCCCCGCCAGCTGCCAGTCGAGGGCGATCAGCGCCGCGGTGATCGCGATCGTCGTCGTCGCGTTCTGCACCACCGAGCCCGCGGTCGTGGTGATGACGTCGTCGACGCCGCCGATGTCGTTGAAGACCCGCGAGAGCACTTCGCCGCTCTTCGTCCGCGTGAAGAAGCCGAGCGACATCCGCTGCAGGTGGCCGTAGACCGAGACGCGCAGCTCGTTCATGACGCGCTGCCCGATCGTGTTGGACAGCCCGGTGGTGGCCACGCCGAGGGAGCCGCTGCCGACCGCGCAGGCGATCATCCCCGCGGCCAGCAGGCTGATCAGCAGCGTGTCGCGGTGCGGGAGGGCGTCGTCGAGGATCTCGCGCAGCAGGAACGGCGAGACGACGCCGAGGCCGGCCTGCACGACGATCAGCGCGAACAGCGCGGCCAGCGGCCCGCGGTGGGGGCGGAACAGCCCGGCGATCCGCCGCAGCGGGACCGGCTCGTCGGCGTCGGTGGCCGGTTCACGGAGGACGGGCACGGAAGTCATACACGTATGTTTACCGACTTGGCCGCGCAACTCCAGTTTTTTTCCGGAAAGTGCGCTCGTGTTAGTACGCATATGCGTAGTACGTGCGCGTGCCCGCGAAGAGAAGGAGCCGGAGCGACTACCCTCGGAGGGGCCGGCCTCGTCCGGCGCGCCACTCTCGACCCAGCTGGAGCGTGCACACCCGTGTTCGACACCCTCTCCGATCGGCTCACCGCCGCCCTGCAGACGCTCACGCGCAAGGGCAGGCTGTCCGACGCCGACATCGACGCCACCGCGCGCGAGATCCGCATCGCGCTGCTGGAGGCCGACGTCGCCCTCGGCGTGGTCAAGACCTTCATCGCGAAGATCAAGGAGCGGGCGAAGGGCGCCGAGGTCTCCCAGGCGCTCAACCCCGCGCAGCAGGTCGTCAAGATCGTCAACGAGGAGCTCGTCGCGATCCTCGGCGGCGAGACGCGCCGGCTCAACCTGGCCAAGACGCCGCCGACCGTGATCATGCTCGCGGGTCTGCAGGGTGCCGGTAAGACGACGCTCGCCGGCAAGCTCGCGCTGTGGCTGAAGAAGCAGGGCCACGCGCCGATGCTGGTCGCCTGCGACCTCCAGCGCCCGAACGCCGTCACGCAGCTGCAGGTCGTCGGCGAGCGCGCCGGCGTCGTCACCTTCGCGCCCGAGCCCGGCAACGGCGTCGGCGACCCGGTCGACGTCGCCCGCCGCGCCATCGCCGAGGCCAAGCACGCGCAGCACGACGTCGTCGTGGTCGACACCGCGGGCCGCCTCGGTGTCGACGAAGAGCTGATGAAGCAGGCCGCGGACATCCGCGACGCGGTCGAGCCGGACGAGGTCCTGTTCGTCGTCGACGCGATGATCGGCCAGGACGCCGTGACCACGGCGGAGGCGTTCCGCGACGGCGTCGGCTTCAGCGGCGTCGTGCTCACCAAGCTCGACGGCGACGCCCGCGGTGGTGCGGCGCTCTCCGTCCGCGAGGTCACCGGTCAGCCGATCCTCTTCGCCTCGAACGGCGAGAAGCTCGAAGACTTCGACACCTTCCACCCGGACCGGATGGCGTCGCGGATCCTCGGCATGGGTGACGTCCTCACCCTGATCGAGCAGGCCGAGCAGGCCTTCGACCAGAACCAGGCCGAGAAGGCCGCGGCGAAGCTGTCCAGCGGCCAGCTGACCCTCGAGGACTTCCTCGAGCAGATGCTCGCGGTCCGCAAGATGGGCCCGATCGGCAACCTGCTCGGCATGCTCCCGGGCGCCGGCCAGATGAAGGACCAGCTGGCCCAGGTCGACGACAAGCACCTGGACAAGCTGCAGGCGATCATCCGTGGCATGACCCCGGCCGAGCGCGACGACCCGAAGCTGATCAACGGGTCGCGGCGGCTGCGCATCGCCAACGGCTCCGGCGTCACCGTCCGCGAGGTCAACGACCTGGTCAACCGGTTCTTCGAGGCCCGCAAGATGATGGCCCAGATGGCCGGCCGGTTCGGCTTCGGCGGCGGAGGCGGTAGCTCCAAGCGCAAGGGCAAGAAGGGCAAGAAGGGCGGGCGCGGCCCGACCCAGCCCAAGGTCCGCGGCGGCTTCCCCGGCGGCATGCCGATGCTGCCCCCTGGCGGGCAGATGCCGGGCGGCATGCCCGACCTTTCGCAGCTGGGCGGCATGAACGACGTCCCGGGCTTCGACCCGTCGAAGTTCAAGCTGCCGAAGAACCCGAAGGACAATTGAGCACGGCACTGCACGCCGCCGGGGTGGTCCTGCCCGGCGGCGAGTCCCGGGACCTCTGGATCTCCGATGGCCGGATCTCGTTCGAGCCGGTGCCGGACGCCGAGTCGCTGGGCCGGGACGTCTTCCTGGTGCCCGGCCTGGTCGACGCGCACTGCCACCCCGGCATCGGCGTCGGCGGGCCGGTCTCGCTCGAAGAGGCGACCGAGCAGGCGCTGGCCGACCGGGCCGCGGGGACGTTGCTCATCCGCGACTGCGGGCTGCCGATCGACGTCCGGCCGCTGCAGCAACGGCCTGACCTGCCGACGATCATCCGCGCCGGGCAGCACCTCGCGCTGACCAAGCGGTACATCCCCGGCCTCGGCATCGAGCTGGACGACCCTTCGCAGCTGCCCGCTGCGGTCGCCGAGCAGGCGCGCGACGGCGACGGCTGGGTCAAGCTGGTGGGGGACTGGATCGACCGCGGCGTCGGCGACCTGGCGCCGCTGTGGCCCGACGACGTCCTCGCCGAGGCGGTCCGGGTGGCGCACGAGCACGGCGCCCGCGTCACCGCGCACGTGTTCGGCGAAGCGGCGCTGCCCGGCCTGATCGCGTCGGGCATCGACTGCCTGGAGCACGGCACCGGCCTGAGCGCGGACCAGCTGGCGGAGCTGGCGCGCAACGACGTCGCGCTGGTGCCGACGCTGATCAACATCGAGAACTTCCCGGGCATCGCCGACAAGGCCGGCAAGTACCCGGCGTACGCGAACCACATGCGGGCGCTGCACGCCGGCGTCGGCGAGATGGTCGCGTCCGCCATCGAAGCGGGCGTACGCGTCTTCGCGGGCAGTGATGCCGGCGGCATGGTCGAGCACGGCAGGCTCGTCGACGAGATCGAGGCGCTGCACCGCGCGGGCATGACCCGCGAACAGGCCCTCGCGAGCGCGTCCTGGGCGGCGCGCGACTGGCTCGGCCACCCCGGCATCGCCGACGGCGCCCCGGCCGACCTGCTCGTCTACCCGAGCGACCCGCGCGACGACCTGGGCGTCCTGCGGCACCCTTCGCACATCGTGCTCGGCGGCGTCGTCTACGCGTAGACCCCGCTTTTTTCCTTGCGGGAGCGGCACTTTAGCGTGGGGGCCGTGACGGACGACGACGGCGCACGGCGCGTACTGGGGGCGCACTGGTGTTTCGTGGCGTTCTTCGCCGGGATCGCCGGCTACTACCTGATCAACCTGATCATCGCCGCCGCGGTGAACCGCAACGTCGGCGAGTTCGACCCCCTCGAACTGCGCGACATCGGCCCGCTGCTGCTCCTCGCCTTCGTGCCCAACCTCCTGCTCGGCCTCGGCCCGGCGGCGGGCTCGTGGCTGTGGGGCCACGGGCTGCGCGCCGACTTCGGGCTCAAGCCGACCTGGCGCGACGTCCGGATCGGCCTCGCCTGCGGGGTGCTCGCGCTGGTCGTCGGCTACCTGCTCAACCTGGTGCTGATCGCGGTCTACGGCGCCGACGACGTCTCCGACAGCCCGCTCACCGACCTCGCCGACACCTTCGACGGCGACACCGTGTGGCTGGTGCTGGCCGCGGTGATCGTCATCGCCGGCGCCCCGATCACCGAGGAGCTGCTGGTCCGCGGCACGCTCTGGAACGCGCTGTCCTTCCACCGCGTCCCGCCGTGGGTGGTGCTGCTGCTGACGTCGGTCGTGTTCGCCCAGCTCCACGGCGAGCCGACGCGCACCATCGCGCTGATCGGCCAGGGCATCGCGATCGGGCTGGCCCGGCACCTGTCGGGCCGCGTCAGCGCCGGCGTGATCGCGCACGCGGCCAACAACCTCCCGCCCGCCGTCCTGCTGTTCGTCGCGCACTGATCGTTGCGAACATCGATGGACAGTAGTCGGACGGATACTGTGTGATCACCGCCCGGCGGCTAGGCTCGGAGCAGGAGCCGAGCGACGCGGAGGGCAAGGCGTGACCACTTCCCAGCCCCGGGACCCGGCTGCCGATGCCACGCCCTTGCCCGAGCCGGAAGAACCCGTCTTCCTCCCGCCCGCGCCGCGGCACCGGTGGGGCTTCGGCGCCTTCCTGCTGGTCGAAGCCGTCCTGCTGGCCACCGCCGCGTTCGTGTCCGTGCTGGTCGGGGACACCGGGCCCGGGCCGCTGCCGATGCGCGTCGTGCTGCTCGGCACCATGCTGCCGACGATGATCGCCGCGGGCGTCGCGGTGCTGATCACGTACGTGCGCGGGAACGGTCCCGTCGTCGACCTCAAGATCGAGTGGCGCTGGGCCGACGTCAAGACCGGCTTCCGCTACGGCTGCGTCGGGCTCGTCTTCACCACCCTCGCCGCCTACCTGTGGACGCGGCTGGTCGGCGACGCCAACGCGACGTCGGCGATCAGCGCGCTGGTCGAGGACCGCCGGATGTCGGTGCCGGCGGCCGTGGTGATGTTCGTCTACCTCTGGCTGCTCGGCCCGATCTGCGAGGAGGTCATCTACCGCGGCCTGCTCTGGGGCGCCGCCGAGCAGCTGCAGTGGCGCAGCGAGCGCTGGGGCCGCGTGGCGGCGTTCCTGCTGTCGACGGCGGTGTTCGCGGCCAGCCACCTCGAGCCGCTGCGCACGACGTTGCTGCTGGTCATCGCGGTGCCGATCGGGCTGGCGCGGCTGGTCACCGGGCGGCTGCCGGCCAGCATCGTCGCGCACCAGGTCAACAACTTCCTGCCGGCGCTGACCATCCTGCTCGGGGCGCTCGGGGTGGCCTCTTTCTAGGTGCGCGGGCGCCGTCTGGCAGAATGGGTCACTGCCTGCTTCCGCCGGACCCTCTCACCGTGCGAAAGCTCCTGACCTTCGGGTGCCCGCGTCCGTGTCCCCACTCGGCTCGCGTGCGCCCAGCCCAGCACCAGAGAGACTCGAGGAGAACCCACACCCGTGGCCGTCAAGATCAAGCTGCAGCGCCTCGGCAAGATCCGTGCGCCGTACTACCGCATCATCGTCGCCGACGCGCGCACCCGCCGGGACGGCAAGGCCATCGAGACGATCGGCAAGTACCACCCGAAGGAAGAGCCGAGCCTGATCGAGGTCGTCTCCGAGCGCGCCCAGTACTGGCTGGGTGTCGGCGCGCAGCCGACCGAGCCGGTCCAGCGCCTGCTGGAGATCACCGGTGACTGGCAGAAGTTCAAGGGCCTGCCGGGCGCCGAGGGCACCCTGAAGGTGGCCGAGCCGAAGCCGTCGAAGCAGGACCTGTTCAACGCGGCGCTGGCCGCGGCCGGCGAGGAGCCCTCCGCCGAGGCCACCACGCCGAAGAAGAAGTCCGCCCCCAAGAAGGCCGAGGCCGAGAAGGCCGAAGCCGCCGAGGGTGAGAAGGCCGAGTGAGCTTTCTGGCTGACTCCCTCGAGCACCTGGTGCGCGGGATCGTCGACAACCCGGACGAGGTCCGGGTCGAGCTGCTGACCACCCGCCGTGGCCGCACGCTCGAGGTGCACGTGCACCCCGACGACCTCGGCAAGGTGATCGGCCGGGGTGGTCGCACGGCGACCGCCCTGCGCACCGTCATGGGCGGCATCGGTGGCCGCGGCGTCCGCGTCGACGTCGTCGACACCGACCGCTGAGCCCTTCCGGAAAACGGTCAGGATGGACGTCGTAGTCGGTCGCATCGCCAAGGCGCACGGAATCCGCGGGGAACTCGCGGTGGACGTGCGCACGGACTCGCCGGACGAGCGGTTCCGCGTCGGTGCGGCCGTGACGACGAAGCTGCGTGACGGCAGCAAAAGGGAACTCACCATCGCAGCCGCCCGCGAACACAGCGGGCGGCTGCTGGTGCGTTTCGAGGAGGTCCTGACCCGCGACGTCGCCGAGACGCTGCGAGGCGCTTTGTTGCTGGCGGACACCGAGTCCCTGCCGCCGACGTCGGACCCGGACGAGTTCTACGACCACGAGCTGGCCGGCCTGCGGGCCGAGCTTCTTGACGGCGTGGTTGTCGGGAAGGTCGTCGAGGTCGTCCACTCGCCCGCGGGCGAACTGCTGGAACTGGACGTCGAAGGCCGCTCCGTGCTGGTTCCCTTCGTCCGCGCGATCGTCCCCACGGTGGACGTCGCGGGCGGCCGGGTCGTGCTCGACCCGCCGGAAGGGCTCCTGGACGCCTGACATGCGGATCGACGTCGTCACGATCTTCCCCGAATACCTCGACCCGCTGCGCGCCGCGCTGCTGGGCCGGGCGATCGACCGCGGCCTCATCGAGGTCGGCGTGCACGACCTGCGCGACTGGACGCACGACGTGCACCGCGCAGTCGACGACGCCCCGTACGGCGGCGGGCCCGGCATGGTCATGAAGCCCCAGATCTGGGGCCCGGCGCTCGACGACGTCTGCACCTCCGAGACGCGGCTCGTCGTTCCGACGCCGGCCGGGCGGCCGTTCACCCAGGAACTGGCGCACGAATACGCGGCGGAGAAGCACCTGGTGTTCGCCTGCGGCCGGTACGAGGGCATCGACCAGCGGGTCGTCGACGACGCCGCGCGCCGGATGCCGGTCGACGAGGTCTCGATCGGCGACTACGTGCTGGTCGGTGGCGAGGCGGCGGTGCTGGTCATCGTCGAAGCCGTCGTCCGGCTGCTGCCCGGCGTGCTGGGCAACGCGCGTTCGGCCGCCGAGGACTCCTTCTCCGACGGCCTCCTCGAAGGACCCAGCTACACGCGTCCGGAGGTGTGGCGGGAGCTGGCCGTGCCCGACGTGCTGCGGTCCGGGAACCACGCGCTGATCGACCGCTGGCGGCGCGACCAGGCCCTCGAACGCACCGCCCGGCGCCGCCCCGATCTCCTGGCCGCGCTGCCGGAAGGTAGTCTCGACAAGCACGATCGCGGGGTCCTGGAGGGCTTGGACCCCGGGCCGGTTACTTGATCCGTATCCCGGTCTGCCATACTTGACAGGTTGGCGTGAGTGGACCTCGTCGTCCGCGAGCCCGCCATCAGCCCCCTGGGTCGCCCGCAGCGGCACCGTTGCGCGCCCGGGGACGTGTACGCAAGCCATACGAAGACGAGGACGGACCACCGATGAACACCCTGGACGCGCTGGACAAGCAGTCGCTGCGTTCCGACATCCCGGACTTCCGCCCGGGCGACACGCTCAAGGTGCACGTCCGCGTCATCGAGGGCAACCGCGAGCGCAACCAGGTCTTCCAGGGCGTCGTGATCCGCCGTCAGGGCGGCGGCATCCGGGAGACCTTCACCGTCCGCAAGGTCTCCTTCGGCGTCGGCGTGGAGCGCACCTTCCCGGTGCACTCGCCGAACATCGCCGAGGTCGAGGTCCACAAGCGCGGTGACGTGCGGCGCGCGAAGCTCTACTACCTGCGCGACCTCCGCGGCAAGAAGGCCAAGATCAAGGAGCGCCGCGAGAACCGCGAGACGGCTTCGGCTAACTGAGTCACAACCCGGTTACCGGTAGCCTGACGACGTGGCCGAACCCGTGTCCCAGAACGCTCCCGAGGATGACCCCGATCGCTCCGAAGAGGACAAGCCCAGGCTGTCCCGTTCCGAGGAGCGCGGGGGATCCCGCCGGCGGCGAGCCAAGCCCGCCAAGAAACGGTCGTTCTGGAAGGAACTGCCGATCCTGCTCGTGATCGCCCTGGTGCTCACGATCCTGATCCAAACATTCCTCGCGAAAGTCTTCATGATCCCCTCGGGGTCCATGGAGGCGACGCTGCACGGGTGTCCCGGCTGCCACGGCGACCGGATCCTCGTCGACCGGGTCACCTACGACTTCACCGAGCCCTCCCCGGGCGACGTGATCGTGTTCAAGGGCCCGCCGGCGTGGATCAACAACGAGATCGCGCCGCAGGAGTCGGGCAACATCGTCGTCCGCGCGATCCAGGGGCTCGGCTCGCTGGTCGGGTTCGCCCCGCCGGACGAGCGCGACTTCGTCAAGCGCGTGATCGCGGTCGGCGGCCAGACCGTCCAGTGCTGCGACCCGCAGGGCCGCATGATCGTGGACGGCAAGTCGCTCGACGAGCCGTACATCCACTGGGAAGACCCGTCGGTCCAGGAGCAGAAGACCTTCGAGCCGGTCAAGGTGCCGGCCGGGATGGTCTGGGTCCAGGGCGACAACCGCAACAACTCCGACGACTCCCGGTTCCAGGGCGGCGGCGGCGTGAACGGCGCGGTCCCCGTGGACAACATCATCGGCAAGGCGCGGATCATCGTCCTCCCGCCGAGCCGCTGGGGCGGGATCAGCGACCACAACCCGCAGGAGTCGGCGCAGCCGGTGGCCCTGGGCGCGCCGGCGTGGCAGAGCGGGCTCCCGCTCGGCGCCGGGATCGCGGCGGCCTGGCCGGCGCTGTTCCTCGGGCGCAAGCTGAAGTCCGGACTGCGCCGGAAACGCTAACCACCCCCGACGGGTGATCCAGCCTTGACTCTTCCCGTTCCCCTCACCGCGGCCGAGCCGATCCGGCCACCGCGGGCCGTGGTGCGCGGCGACCTCTTCTGGGGTCTGCAGGGCGCGCTCGACCGCCGTGGCCTCGGCCCGGTCGCCGGTGTGGACGAAGCCGGCGCCGGGGCGTGCGCGGGGCCGCTGGTGGTCGCGGCCTGCGTGCTCAAGCAGGGCGACGCGAAGCTCACCGAGCTGACGGACTCGAAGCTGATGACGGCCAAGGCGCGCGACCGCGTCTACGACCTCGTCCTCAAACGCGCCGTCGACTACTCGGTGATCGTCATCCCCACGGCCGAGGTCGACCTCTACGGCATCCGGGTGATGAACCTCGAGGGCATGCGGAGGGCCGCGGCGGCGCTGCGCGTGCACCCGGGCTACATCCTCACCGACGGCTTCCGCGTCCCGGGCCTGACGGCCCCGAACACGGCGGTGATCAAGGGCGACCGCTCGGTGGCCTCCATCGCGGCGGCGTCGGTGCTGGCGAAGGTGACCCGTGACCGCATCATGGCGGGCCACCACGACGACTTCCCGCACTACGGCTTCGACGTGCACAAGGGGTACAGCACGTCGGACCACCTGGCGGCCCTGCGCGAACACGGACCGAGTGACGTCCACCGCTGGTCGTACACGAACGTGGCCACCGTGGCCGTGAAGCACGGAGTGCGCCCCACCAGGCCGGTCCTGCTGACGTACGCGGCCCTGGAGAAGGCCATGGAGGCCGGCACGACGGCGACGTTGTCCGCGGCGCTCGACGAAGCACTCGAGCCACAACTCAGCCTGCCGCTGCATGCCCCGGCCGCGGGTGTGGGTCACAATGAACGCTCCGCCGGCGGAGCAGCAGCACGATCCCGAGGAGGGGCGCGGATTTCATGAGCGCAGAGGATCTCGAGAAGTACGAGACCGAGATGGAGCTCTCGCTGTACCGCGAGTACCGCGACATAGTGGGTCAGTTCTCGTACGTGGTGGAGACCGAGCGGCGGTTCTACCTGGCCAACGCAGTGGACGTCCAGGTCCGCGACGGCGGCGGCGAGGTGTACTTCGAGGTCCGCATGTCGGACGCGTGGGTTTGGGACATGTACCGCCCGGCCCGCTTCGTCAAGCACGTCCGGGTCATCACGTTCAAGGACGTGAACGTCGAGGAACTCGACAAACCCGACTTGCGCCTCCCCGAAGACGGCCCGTTCTCGGGCTGACCCGAGTCTCGAACAACCGCGCCCCTTCACCTGACCGGGTGAGGTGGCGCGGTTTTTCGTGCGCCCCTCGACCCTTTAGCACACCGCCCCGACAATCCGGGCGCGTTTCCTCCCGCCCCGGGACAAGTTGTCCACAGCACCCCGGTTGTCCACAGCCCCGCGAATCAGCTCTGGTCGGCCTCCTCCCTGCCCTGGCATCGTCGAACGCACACGCACCGTGATCACCAGGACCGCCCCGGTGACCGGCGCGGACCGACGAGGGGGCGACCACGATGACGGGCACCGACGAGCTCGCGAGACACCGCCGCGACCTGGGCGCCTGGGGCGAGGACCTCGCCCTCCGCTACCTGCAGGACCGCGGCCTCGTCCTCCTGGCCCGCAACTGGCGCTGCCGCGAAGGCGAGCTGGACCTCGTCTTCACCGACCGCACCCGCGTCATCGTCTGCGAGGTGAAAACCCGCACGAGCACCGAATTCGGCCTCCAGACGGAGACGGTCACGGAGAAGAAGGCCGGCCGCGTCCGCCGAGCCACCGAGCGCTGGCTGCGCGACTTCCGCATCCCCTGGTGCCCGGTCCGCTACGACGTCATCACCATCCTCGCCGAACCGGGCACCAGCCCCCGCCTCCAGCACCTCGAGGCGGCGTTCTGATGCCCATCGCCAAGACGTGGAGCGTCGCACTGCTGGGGATCGACGGCCGGGTCATCGAGATCGAAGCCGACCTCGGCGGCGGGCTCAGCCGCATCACCCTGGTCGGCCTGCCCGACGCCGGGCTGCGCGAAGCCAAGGACCGCGTCCGCTCCGCCGTCCGCAACTCCGGGGAGCCCTGGCCGGAGGGCAAGGTGACGCTCGGCCTGTCCCCGGCGAACCTGCCGAAGGTCGGCTCGGCCTACGACCTCGGCATCGCCGCCGCGGTGCTCGCCGCGAACGGCGCGGTCCCGGCGACGCGGCTGCTCGGCACGGTCCTGCTCGGCGAGCTCGCCCTCGACGGCCGCGTCCGCCCGGTCCGCGGCATCCTCCCCGGCCTGCTGGCGGCCCGCGCGGCCGGCTACGAACGCGCCGTCGTCCCGGCGGACTCCCTCGTCGAGGCTGCGCTCGTCGACGGCATCGAAATCGCCGGCGCGCCGCACCTGCGGGACTTCGTCGCGTGGCTGAAGCGAGAAGGCGAGCTGGCGCACCCGGGGCCACCCGGCCCGGCGGTCCAGCCGGTCGTGCCGGATCTCGCCGACGTCGTCGGGCAGCCCGAAGGCCGCTGGGCCCTGGAGGTGGCCGCCGCGGGCGGGCACCACGTCCTGTTCACCGGCCCGCCCGGCGTGGGCAAGACGATGCTGGCGAAACGCCTGCCCGGCCTGCTTCCCCGGCTGTCGCCCGAGGAATCCCTGGAGGTCACCGCAGTGCACTCCGTCGACGGCTCGCTGTCGAGGTCGTCGCCGCTGGTCACCGTGCCGCCGTTCGTGGCGCCGCACCACTCGATCTCGGTTCCGGCGCTCATCGGCGGCGGCAGCGGTCTCGCCTCCCCGGGTGCGATCAGCCGCGCCCACCGCGGTGTGCTGTTCCTCGACGAAGTCTGCGAGTTCGGCGCCGAGCGCCTCGAATCCCTGCGGACGGTGCTCGAAGAAGGCGAAGTGCGCATCGCGCGTGTGAGGGGCGCGGTCACGTACCCGGCGCGGTTCCAGCTCGTGCTGGCGACCAACCCCTGCGCGTGCGCGCCACCGAAGGACACCGACTGCGTCTGCACGCCGATGGCCCGCCGCCGCTACCTCAGCCGTCTCTCCGGGCCACTGCTCGACCGCGTCGACCTGTCCGTCCGCCTGCGCCCGCTGAGCGCGCTCAGCGCCCACGACACCGAATCGGCGGAGCCGACGGAGAGAGTCCGTGAGCGCGTCCTCGAGGCGCGTCGCCGCGCCACCGAACGCTGGAAGGAGCAGGGCTGGCGCTCGAACTCCGAGGTACCCGGCCCGGCTCTGCGCCGCGAGTTCGCGCTGCCCCCGGACGCGACGGTCCTCCTGGACCGCGCCATGGACCGAGGTTTCCTGAGTGGCCGCGGCGCCGATCGCTGCCTGCGGATCGCCTGGACGCTGGCCGACCTCGACGGCGAGGCCCGACCGGGTGTCGAACAGGTCGGTGCGGCGCTGGACTTCCGCGAGCGGGTGGCGGCATGAGCGCCGACGACGTGCGCCGGGCCCGCGCCTACCTGCTACGGGTAGCCGAACCACCGGCGCCGGCCTTGGTCGCCTTCGTGGCCGAACACGGGCCGGTCGCGGCCGCCGAGCGGGTCCGCAGGGGGGACTGTCCGGCCGAGGTGCTGAAGGCGACCGAAGCCCGGCGGGAGTACGACCTCGTCGCCCAGGACTTCGCCCGGGCCGCCGAAGCCGGGGCCCGGCTGGTGGTGCCCGAGGACGACGAGTGGCCCGGCTGGCCGCTGCTCGCCATGGACCAGGCCGCGCGGCGCGGGGTGGCCGAGG